>JBBRJC010000048.1:0-12372 GCA_038220135.1 Bryobacterales bacterium
CTATTGCGGCGCGATATGTAGAGGCGCATCATCCATTTCTTGCGTTGGCTTTCCGCCGGTTTGCGCTCGAAAATATTCAGCGCGTCCGGCAAAGTGGTTTTGAAACGCTGCTGAGAGAATGGTGCGGGCATCATGATCTGAATGCGGTTCAGGTTATCGCTGCGCGGGCGGAAACGCAATTTGCAGACGCTGTTGAAGATGACTATCAGCAGGGTGTTGCGCGCGGAGTGCACAAGACGCCCACTATCTTCATTGGCGGCGAAATTCTGATTGAAACGTTTACGGCCGAAGAGCTTAGCGGCGCCATTGAGAAGGCTCTCAATTTGAAAGCGGCAGAGCGCAAATAATCTTTATTTAGGATGAATCATTGACCAAACCTGTAGCAATTATCACGGGGGCAAGCCGCGGTATTGGCCGTGGTATCGCCATTGAATTAGCGAATACGCACAACGTTGTGGCCACCTATCGCGGCCGGTTGGATGCAGCGGAATCGCTGGCGGCGGAGATTGGTGCGGCTATCTTTCAGTGTGACGTGGGAAGCGCGAAAGACCGGGAGGGGCTGCTGGCCTTTACCCGGGAAAAGTTTGGACGGCTTGATTTATTGGTGAATAATGCAGGCATTGCGCCGAAGGTTCGTCTGGACATTTTGGAGGCCACCGAAGAGAGCTTTGATGAGTTGTTTGATACGAACCTGAAGGGCCCGCACTTTTTGACGCAAGCCGCGGCGCGATGGATGCTGGAACAGGGGAGTGGCCGTATCGTTTTTATCACCTCGCTGAGCGCATATGCGGCGACGGTGATGCGTTCGGACTACTGCATGTCCAAGGCGGCGCTGAGCATGGCTGTGGCGCTGTATGCGGCACGACTGGCGCAAGCGGGTATTAAGGTATTTGAGATCCGGCCGGGCATTATTCGGACGGATATGATTTCGACAGTTGAGGCGATGTACGAAGAGCGCATTGCCAATGGGCTGTTGCCGCAGCGGCGGATGGGTGAATCAGGGGATGTGGCGCGGGCGGTGCGGGCGGTGGCTGAGGGTTTATTGGATTATTCGACTGGGCAGATTATTAATGTGGATGGTGGGTTTCATTTGCGGACTTTATAGGGTGGGTGGCGGTTAGCAAAAGGCGCTCGATCTCAGTCGAATCGCCGTACTGAAAACTCCGTTGAGAAGCTGCGTACATTTCATCCCTAGAGATTTGAAACCATTGAACGGCGAATCCGGCCCCCCTGGCAAGTTGACTGATGAACGCGCGTTCAAGAAGGAAGTCGAAGAGGCTGCGGAGGCACGAATCGATGTGCTCGATCCTTGCAAATGACATTTGGCCGGAACGTGCAAGATCGACCGTTCTCACTTTTCCGGCCCATGTATACATGTCCTGAAAAATAGACTAGTGAATGTCCAAATAGTCTGAAACGTAGAAGGTGCTGGGGCCAAGCTTAAATACTAATAGCAGGATTCGGCGGCTGGTGGCGTCGGCTTCAAATTTAGCTAAAAGTTCAGGATCGCGGATACTAAAATTATTGTTTAGTACCAGCGTTCCGGGATAGAGATAAAAATCCATTTAGGCTGTTGAGGTGCTCGTCGAAGGCACTGTCCATTTGTGCAAGAGTGAGCTCACCATCCACAAACCGCTGAAAGATTGCGGTTGCATTGTTTGATGGTTCGAGCCCTTCCATGCGAACACTGGATAGAGCATTCTTTACTGCTTGTTCGCGTTGATTCGTATTTGTAGTCATTGCGCCTCCATCGGATTGCCACCGCCCCAAATCCCAACTTCGACCCTGCCGGAGCTACAATCCAGAATAACTTCTTTGATTGTAACAGACTAAAGGGTTGAAGTCGATATCCCGTTCCACTTCAACTGTATACTTCCAGTCAACAAAACCTTACCCCGCTTCAACTGCGCTTCAATTGGTGGTAGTCTAACGGCCATGTGGATCCGCAAAGTCACTCGTGATCGTAACAAGGGCATCGTTTCGCCTGTACCTACGCAAGCTGTCTCGAACGAAGAATTTATCCCTCGTCCGCAGACTCAGCGTCAGAAGCATCTTGAATTAGTTATCGGCGAAATGGCGGAAAACAATGCTAAAAAAATTGGCATGGAACGGCGTGCTTTTATGGCTTCGTCAATGGGCCTGGCTACTTGCTGGCTGGCCACGAACAAGGTTTATGGGGCGGGGCTGGATGTTGATGAAGCCGAAGCTTTTGAACCGGCGGCGACCGACGAAAAGTTCCCCAAGAGCGACTACTTCATTCTGGACGTGCAATCGCACTTCACCAATGGTTTTGCACTGAACTTCCGCAATATGGAGTTCATGAAAAACATGGGCTTCCAGTTGAAGAACGACAAGGATTCCTACAGCTTTAAGAACTTTGTCAAGGAAATGTTCTTCGATTCCGAAACAGACATGATCATCATTTCTGGCGTTCCTGGCCGTGAAAAGCAGAAGGATGAGGCAGGGAAAACGCTGGAAGGTATGGCGCGCGCCGGTGGTGTGTTGCCTAGCTGGCTGATGTCTCAGGCGAAGAAAGAAATCAACAATCTTTCTGGTTCAACGCGAGCTCTTTGCCAGGGCAATCTGGCACCGAACCATTATTGGAATAAAGCCACCAATACGATGGACAAGGCCGCGATTTTGGAGCAGATGGAGCGGGAAGTGAAGCAGTATGGGATCGATTCCTGGAAGTGGTATTGCCACACCGATCCTGGCCAGACGGGTAACGGCTTTCAGTGCGATGACGATAACGCGATGTGGTTCTATGAACAATCTCGCAAGCTGGGGATCAAGCTGATCAGCACGCATAAAGGCTTCTCGTATCAATCGCGCACGCTGGGGCATTTGGCGAATCCGAAAGATATCGAAAAGGCCGCGCTGGCGAATCCGGATTTTAACTTTGTTGTGTATCATTCGGCATTGAAGCATGGGCCGAACGAGCCGGATTGGCGCAAGGCTAACGAATACGATCCAACCACTGGCGATTTTGCGTGGCACAAGATTCTGATGGACATCAAGATACGCAATCCGAAGATGACCAACGTCTATCCGGAGATTGGCAGCTTTTTTGCACCGCTGTTTATTGAGGATCCGGTATTTGCGATGCATGGCATTGGCAAGAACATCAAGACCTATGGTGTGGATCACGTGATTTGGGGAACTGATTGCTTGTGGTGGGGTTCGCCGCAATGGTGTATCGACCTTTTCAAGCGATTCCAAATCTCGGACGAGATGTGCGAAAAGTTTGGCTACAAGAAATTGACCAAGGAAGACAAGGCTAAGATTTTCGGCTTGAATGGCGCGAAGCTGTACAAGATTGACCCGAAGAAGAAGCGGAATCCACTGCCGGGCGACGCGCTGGACAAGTTGAAGACGGCTTATTTGGAAAACGGTGGAACCCGCGATAACGCAGCCTATGGCTGGGTCCGCGCGGATGACTAACTGGAAACTGCTTTTGTTTGTGATACCGGCGTGCCTGCCAGGGCAAACGCATGCCGGTAAACCTGTTCCTGAGTTCATCAACGGTGACGAATGTCTGTTTTGCCATCGCAACAATATTGGGCCGGGCTGGCAGAAGAATGCGCATGGCACCACGGTTCGGCCACGCGAGGAATCGGCAACGGACTTCACGCTGGGCGGGCGCAATCACACTCGCCAATTGAAGAAGGATGGCTACAACAAATTCGCCATTTTCGACGAGGTCAACAAGGCTTGGGATTCGACGGCTTTTACGGATCGATGTACGGGCTGCCATAACACTGGTATTGACGCAAAAACTGGTTCCTTTTCCTCATTCGGCATCGATTGCTATGCCTGTCATGGTGTGGTTGATCTGAATCATTCAAACGATACTTCGTTGATTTGGCTTTCGAAAAAGAACAAGGCGGACTTGAAGGCGGTTACTTCCACTTGTGCACAATGCCACTTGCGGGAATCGGCCAAATCGAAGTCTACCGGCAAGCCGTGGCCTAACAATTTTGTGATTGGCGATAACCTTTGGCAAGACTACGAAGCCGATTTCAAGCGAGCCGACGATGCGGGGCTGAACGCTGGGGACCGGCACATTTACCGTAACGTGCGCGAGGTGATGGAGAGTGGCTCGGAGGTGACCTGCTTATTGTGCCACAGCGTGCACGGTAATTCTTCGGCGAAGCATCGGCGGGTGCTTACGTCTGCGGCTTGTCTGGATTGCCACAACGCCGAAGGGCCGAAGAAGAATGTGAAGAAGTACCTTACTACCAGCCGGACCTGCGGATACTAGACCAATCGGTTCAAGAGACCATCCCCCGTTGGTAAGCTTAGAATCCAGCCAGAAATGAATTTTTTCTGAAGTGTTTTGAAGCCTTGCGAGCGAAAATGTACCATGACATTTTCGCCCAAGATTGCAGGGAATTGGCAGCAACTGATATTGCAGCGTGGGTGGCTGGAAGCGCTTGCTGCAAATGTACTCTATTTATTTTCAATATGTTAGAGAGTAGCGAGGATACAAGGCTGAATAGAATTGCCACGCTCAAGTACCCCAGAGGTGTCACGCAGTACCATCGTTTTCGATGACTTCCGCATTTTCACAAATTAACTTACCACTTCGTCCTAGTACTATAGGGTTGATATTGTGTTGCTATAAGGTGAATCCCTCGCTAGTATAGGTTTCTGAAAGACAGAACGAATAGGCTATGACATTAGGTCCCCGGAACATTTCAAAGAACACGATGCGGCTACTGACGCCGCTGGGCATCAGTTTGCCCCTGATGGCTCAGGCTCCAGGGTCGAGCGACGGGACGGCTCTCGGGGTGAGTGTCGCTTCGGCGATGATGCTTGCCACTGGCCTTTCTGCGGCTGGCTACGCGTACCTGAAGCATCGGCAGTTGAAGAGATTGCCAGAGGATGAAGCACATCCTGGTGACCTTGCTTTAGAGCTGATTGCCAATGCCAAAGACGCGATTGTGATGATTAATGAAGCGGGCCTGATTCTGAATATGAACCAGGCGGCGGAAGAACTGTTTCAATATTCGATTCGAGATCTTGCAGGCAAGAATGTGTCTGTGATTTTGCCGCCGCCTGAGCGCGGCCGCAATCGCGATAACTACATTCAGAATCCGGGTAGCCATGAGTTGAGTGCGGCCCTGAAAGACGGCACGCGGATCCCGATTGAAGCTGCGTTTAGCGAAGTGTCGGCTGAGACGCCCAAAGTTTATTCGCTAATTATCCGCAACGTCTCAAACACCCGTGGTAAGCATGAGGAATTACAGCAAGAGCGCGACATGCTGGCTGAAATTGTGGCCAATGTGGGCATGCTGTTGTGCGTAATCGGGCGCGATGGGAAAGTGGTGCATTTCAATCGAGCCTGTGAAAATCTGACGGACTTTTCTTTTGGCGAGATTAAGACACAGTGCCTTTGGGATGTGGTGGCAACGCCTGAAGAATCTTCGGCTATGGAAGCGGCGATGTTGGCTCTGTTTAAGGGGCCGTTCCCACTGGAAACCACCTCCGTTTGGTCTGCCCGGGACTTTACGCAAAAGAAAATTTCATGGACTTATACGGCGCTGAACGATTCGTTCGGGTTGCCGCAATATTTGATTGGTTCCGGCATGGTATTGCGGACGGAAGAAAAGGCAACGGTGCAAACCTCGCAAACCGAGAAGATGGAAGCGGTTGGCCGGCTTGCTGGCGGTCTGGCGCACGACTTTAATAACTTATTAACTTCAATTACCGGATATAGCGGACTCATTCTTGGGTCGATCAAAGAGAGTGATCCGATCCGTCACGATGTGGAGGAGATTCGCAAGGCAAGCGACCGTGGCGCACAGATTACGAGGCAACTGCTGGCGGTGAGCCGGAAGCAGGTTTTGCAATCGAAAGAGTTTGATTTGAACGATGTGCTGCAGGATTTGCGAATCATGTTCAAGCGAATTCTGGGCGAGGGCATTCACCTTGAGTACGACTTGAGCCAGAGGGCGGCGATGGTGAAAGCCGATCAAGCACAAATCGAACAGGCAATCATCAATATTGTGGTGAATGCTCGCGATGCAATGGCGCAGGGTGGCAAACTGACTATGGCCACTAAGAGTTTTTCGTTACCCAAGGGTGATGCGTTTACCGATCCACCGCTGCCGCCGGGCAACTATTGTGGATTGCGCATTACCGACACAGGCAAGGGTATGGATGGCGAAACGCGGCGGCATATTTTTGAACCGTTCTTTTCCACTAAAGAGGGTGGTGGTGCGGGCATGGGACTGGCCACCGTTTATGGAATTGTACGGCAGTGCGGTGGGTCGCTTGCGGTAACGAGCAAGGTTGATCAAGGTACGAGTTTTCTGTTGTATCTGCAACGAGGCGCGCACGCTGAGCGGCCAATGGAATCGGTACGTACGGTGTTGAAACTGGTACCGAAAGGCAGCGAAACGGTACTGGTGGCTGAGAGCGATGAAATTCTGCGCCATGCGATTACGCGCGGCTTGAGTCAGTTTGGCTACACCGTGATTGAAGCAGTTTCCGGCGATGATGCGATACAGCGAAGCAAGCAATTCGGGGGCAAGATTCACCTGATTGTGGCTAACGCATTTTCGCCAACCATCGACGGGCCGACGCTTTGCCGGACGATTCGAATGGAACGAAACGATGCCCGGACACTTTACATCACAACCGAACCTGAAGACAGCGTTTTGCGCTACGGGCTTTCCGTTAATAACACGTTCATAGTAAGCAGCAAATTCGATGCCGAGTATTTCGCGGAGAAGGTGCGTGAGGTGCTGGACGTTAAGTCGATGTCGGTGGGGGCTTCTTAATTACCGAGATCTCGTGGACACGTTCGCGAAACTTCCCGCGCATTCCGCTGGCCAGGTTTACGCTGGACTCGCCATATTTGTCGCGTAAAACATCGGCGGCATGAAAGACTTTGGAAAGGCGGTTTTTGCGGTCGCCGTCGATCAGGTCGAGTTGTTGGGCTGCTTCGCCGAAACCGCTGACTTGCACCCCTAGCAACCGGATTGCTGAACCGGTCTTCCAATTGGCGCGAAACAGATCACGAATTGTGTAGATGATTTCGGTATCGATCTGGGTCGGCTGTGGCAGCGATTTGGCGCGGGTGATTGTAGTGAAGTCTTTGTAGCGCAACTTCAGTTGTACGGTACGGGCGTGCATGGCGTGTTCGCGCAGGCGGCGCGCTACCATCTCCGACAGCCTGGCCAAAGTCGATTCGAGTATGCCCTGATCCGCCGTATCGACATCATAAGTATGTTCATGGCTGATCGATTTGGGATCTTCCGATTCACCGATTTCTGTATCGAACCAACCGCCGACGTCTTCGCCCTTCGACTTGCCGGCGAGTGCAAGACCCCATTTTCCAAAACGCTCGATAAGGAACTTTTCGTCGAACTTGGCTAGGTCGCCCACCTTGCGAATGCCCAAGGTAGCAAGATTGGCATCGAACACTTTGCCGACTCCTGGAATTTTCCGGACCTCTAGCGGGGCCAGAAAGCGTGCTTCCATTCCAGGCAAAATCCAGAGGATACCGTTAGGCTTGGCCTGGTCGCTGGCGACCTTTGAAACCATGCGCGATTGCGACGCACCGATGGAATTGTTCAAGCCTGTGGCCTTCTTAATCTGTTCGTGCAGTTTGTGGGCAGCGGCGAGGGGTGTACCATGCAGGCGTTCGGTGCCCGTCATGTCGAGGTAGGCTTCGTCGATCGACGCCATTTCCATGCGTGGCGTGAAGGCGTGCAACACTTCGGCAACTTTGGCGGAGCATTCTTTATAACGGGACATATGGCCTTCTACAAAAATGGCATGCGGGCAAAGCTTGTAGGCGGTGCGCAGCGGCATGGCAGAATGAATGCCGTATTTTCGGGCAGCGTAGGAAGCGGCACAAACCACGCCGCGCGCATCGGACGGGCCACCAACAACTACGGGCTTGCCCTTGAGCGATGGGTCGTACAGCTCTTCCACTGAGACGAAGAAAGCATCCATATCGATGTGGAAGATGGTGCGCATGGGGGGACCTTAATAGTGTAAATGATTACACTGCCTTTGTGCGTGTGGCAGAAATAACCCGGTCAATCCCAGCCAAATCCTTGATCACGTGAATATTGATCCAACTTGCGGATAACAGTTGGATCATTGCGGCGCTTTGATGGATACCCATTTCTGCAATGAAATGTCCGCCTGGCCGAACTACCCGGTACGCTCCGGCGATAAGCGCAGGATAGAGCGCCAGACCATCGGCACCGGCAAACAGAGCCCCTGCAGGCTCCCAATCACGCACCTCCGGCTCCAGCGATGGGCGATCTGCTTCGGGGACGTAGGGAGGATTAGAGACCAGCGCATCGACACTTGCACTCGCCAGTGCCTCAGCCAGATTGCAGCGTAGGAAGCTTACCTTGGCGGAATGGGTCTTTGCGTTCCCCCGGGCTACTTTCAATGCGGCTTCGGAGATGTCAGTCGCGAAGAGTTCTGCTGCTGTTTCGAGGGCAAGCGTAACGGCGATAGCGCCAGAACCGGTGCCCACATCGACAATGCGTTTCGCGCCGGGGCATTCGGCCAGAACAGTCTCAATGAGGTGCTCGGTTTCAGGCCGCGGAATCAGCACATCAGGAGTCAGGTGAAACTCCCGGCCCCAAAACTCCTGAGTCTTGGTGATGTATTGTGTGGGCTTATGGCCCAGGCGCTGGTGCAAGTAGCGGCCGTAGTGAATCCAACCGAGTTCGGTTAGTTCTTCTTCCGGATGAGCGTAAAAATATTGACGGGGCTTGCCAATGGCGTGGGCCAGCAGAACTTCGGCAGTAAGCCTGGGCGCTGCTATGCCGCCTTCCTTAAGAAGCTGGTTTCCCTGAACCAGTGCCGTTCGAAGATCCATCTTCCATCTGCTTTTTCATCTTTTCAGCGGTGTAGTAAGTCACCAAACCGTCAATGAGCGTTTCAATGCGGCCTTCCATCACCTGATCCAACTGGTGCAGCGTGAGGCCGATTCGATGATCGGTCACTCGGTTTTGCGGGAAGTTGTAGGTGCGGATTTTTTCACTACGATCGCCGCTTCCCACCATGCCTTTACGTTCTGCACCGATAGCCGCCTGCTGCTTTTCCAGCTCCAATTCATAAATGCGCGAACGAAGAACACGCATACCTTTGGCTTTGTTCTTTACCTGCGATTTCTCGTCCTGGCAACTTACCACAAGCCCTGTAGGCAAGTGCGTCAAACGGACTGCAGAATAGGTGGTGTTCACCGACTGGCCTCCTGGGCCAGAGGAGCAAAACGTATCAATGCGAATATCTTTGGCTTCGATATTCACTTCCACTTCATCGGCTTCCGGTAGAACAGCGACGGTAATTGCTGAGGTATGAACGCGACCCTGAGTTTCCGTTTGCGGAACGCGCTGCACACGGTGCACGCCGCTTTCGTACTTCATCTTGCTGTACACTTTATGGCCACTGACCAGGGCCATAATTTCCTTCATGCCGCCGACCGATGATTCCGAAGAATCGGTGACTTCCACTTTCCAATGCTGCAGTTCAGCGTAGCGGCAATACACCCGGAAAATTTCCGCAGCAAACAGCGTGGCTTCGTCGCCCCCAGTGCCGGCACGAATTTCGATTACCACGTTCTTATCGTCATTCGGGTCTTTGGGCAGCAACAGCACTTTCAGTTGTTCTTCGAGGCTGACTACTTCCGGTTCCAGGTGTGCGATTTCAGCATCAGCCATTTCCCGCAGTTCGAGGTCGGCATCCAGACGCATCACGCGCGCCTCAGAAAGATTACGATCAGCCACCTTAAATTGGCGATAGATAGAGACTACTTCTTCCAGGTCCGAACGGCGCTTTGCGGCCTTACGATACGCCTCACCATCAGCGATGAGCGCCGGGTCAGCCATTTGCTGTTCGAGTTCGTTGAAGCCTGCTTCAAATAGATCCAGTTTGTCTTGATATAACATTGTTAGCCGATGACGAGTTTGCCGCCATGCAATTTTTCTATTGCCATAGCGCCTTCCAGAGCACGAATTGCGACTGAGGTCTGTTCGTCAGTCGGTGGTTGCGTTGTGATACGTTGCAGCCACATGCCGGGTTTGGTGATGAGCGACATCATTGAGCCTTGCTTTTTCGCAGCGTAGCGAATCACTTCGTAGCTGAGGCCAACAATGGGGAGCGTGAGCACAAGGCGCGCAATCAGCTTCGTCCAAAACCCTTCAAAGGGCAGGAACATGTAGATGAGCATGGATAAAAACATGAGCGTCATCAGGAAGCTGGTGCCGCAGCGCGGGTGCCAGGTTACGAACGATTGTGCGGTGGGAACCGTTACCGGCTTGCCGGATTCAAAGTTGAAAACCACCTTGTGTTCGGCACCGTGAAACTGAAACAGGTTGCGCATTTCGCTGCTGCGTGAGAGCACCCACATCAGGGCAACAAGGATCGAAATACGGATCAATCCGTCCACGAAGTTAAACAGAATGAGGTTGTTCAATTCCGGGGTAACACGCTTCAAACTGTCGGTAAGAAATAGCGGAAGAACCTTGTAGAGCACCAGAGCCATGATCACGGAAATAGCGATGTTCATCTTCATCATCCATTCCGGCATGATGGTTTTTTCGCCTGTTTTTTCATCGGGTGGCAGGGCAATCTGGGCTGAGAAATTCATGACCTTTACGCCCAGCCAAAGGGCGTGGCCAAGAGTGCCGATACCGCGAAAAATGGGGAGTTTGAAGATTGGATATTTTTCAGAAACACGGTCGAGCGTGGCTTCCTGGGTGATGATTTCCCCATCCGGTTGCCGCACCGCGACGCAATAGCTGTGAGGGGCGCGCATCATGACGCCTTCCATCACGGCCTGTCCGCCGATAAGTGTCGTTTCTTCGCCATTTTCCATGACGGGAAGCAATTGTGTGGCTGCCGCCAAACGGAAATAGTGTCGCAAAAGCACGATCGTGTAACTCCTTTTACCATTATAGCTGGTAGGTTCAATGGTTTGATGTTTGCGGGGGCCGTTCGGTTGCGTAATGCTAAAGGGACTGACGGAGCATGGCTGCTGAAATCTCGAAACTACTGGGCCAATGGCCGCGACGTTGACCGGCATGAGTCTGATAATCTGCGAGACGGCTGGGGTCCGGCTGAACTACTTTGTTGGCTTCCAGGAAGAGCAGGCCGATTACGTCTGTGGGCATTTGGGAGATAAAGGCTTCGGCTTCGGCAAGGATTTCGCGTAAGCGGGTCATTGTTACGACTGGATCTAACTTCGGGTCGCTCGATACGCGGTTGAAGTCTTCCACTGTATAACGGGCGATCCGGCGAATCTCGTTGACAATGCCTTCCGGTGTAAACCCCAATGCCTTGCCAGCGGAGGCCCAAATTACTGCACCAAGGGGCAAGATGTTGTCATGAATTGTGATCAAATCCACGACGTCCCGCGGCTCGCGGCGTCCATAGGCGGCGCCGACTTTATTGGTTGCCTGATCTATTGGATGCAGAACAAATCCAAAAGTTTCATCCGAGACTGTTGGGAAAAAACGAAAATCGCTGTCCACTACCCATTCCAGTTTTGTCGTCGCGTGATCGCGTGTCGCCATCACCGAATAGATATTGCGTTCACGTCTGAGCCAATGCAATGTGTATCCGTTTGTTTCGAGCACCGTGGAGTCTTCTTCCGCGGCCTTGCCAATGCTTTCTTCGCGATCATGGAATACATCAATATCACTGGAAAATCGGGGCGCGTCCCGATTAAGAGGCGTACTACCAGCAACGTAACTTTCTGGATTTCTATGCGATGCAAGCAGGCGAAGGATGTCACTCTGAATCTTAGTGAGCGGCACTACATGCCTTCTCAATCTGCTCCGCCAACTTCCGCGCCTCCAAATTGCCTTCTACCCGTAGGCTTCGCGTGATCGCAAGTGCATCGGCAGGAGATGGATTGGGAACAGGGCTGCTACTCCACAATGCGGACGGACCAAATTTTTCAAAAGCCCAGCGGTATAGGCTTGCAAAATCGCCAGCTTCTGGCATTTCGTTTTGCATGGACACCTTTTGAAGTTTTGCTTCCATGTGGATCATTATGGATTACACTCGCGAAACATTCAATGGTCTGCGGAATAGCGAGAGGGATCCCGATTAAGAGGCGTAGCACCAGCGACGTAGCTTTCCGGGTCCCGGTGTGTTGCAAGCTGAAGAAGTATCCTGGTTTGAATGCTAGACAGCGGCACGGCACGCCTGCTCAATTCTCTCTGCTAAATACCGCGCGTCACGGTCACCTTCAATCCGTAGTGCTCGAGCCACAACAAGCGCATCCTCAGGAGTTGGTTCATCAATCAGACGTTTATTCCACAGAGCCCGCACCCCATACAGGACAAATGCATGCCTGTACAAACTGAGATAATCCGCCGGGGCTGTCATCGG
>JBBRJC010000049.1:0-12318 GCA_038220135.1 Bryobacterales bacterium
CTGCATTTTGGCACCCGGAGCCAGTGATTCCGCTAGACGCTTCAGCTCGAACAGGCCGGCTGCACCATCATCTTTGGCAAACACTACGGCCACGGTATGCGGCGTTTCTATGGGCAGTCCTGATGGTTGCGGATGAATCTCGCGGCCAATTTCAAACAGGCGAAAGGCGGGGAAATGCTTTGCGTTTTCGTGAATATTGCGCAGTATTCCGGGAAGCAGACTGGTGCGAAGCAAATCCTGACCCTGTACGATTGGATTAAGCACCGCAATGTGACCGGCCGCTTCTAAACCGAATGGCTCTACCTCTTCCTTGCTCAGAAACGAGTAGTTATAAACCTCTGTGAAGCCTTGTTGGGCGAACTGATGGCGAATCCGGCGATTGAAAAGGCGCTCTGGTTCAACGGCAGGCACGCGGGTTTGCGGCGCGGGGGAAACGGGGGTGATCGACTCGTAGCCGATCATGCGGCCCACTTCTTCCACCAGGTCGTCTTTAATGGCAACATCTTTTGTGGCACGCCACGAGGGGATGCTGACCGAAAGCTTACCCGGTGCTGTTTCAGTAACACCGAACTCAAGACGGGTGAGAATGCCGGTGACTTCAGATTGTGGAATTTCGCAGCCCAGTTTGCGCAGCAGCCAATCGATAGACAGTTCAATCGTCGCGGGCGGGGCGGGCAGTTGTTTATTATCGGCTACGCCACCGGTTAGGCGGATGCCGGGGCACACCAATTGCAAAAGTTGAATGGCACGGGCCAGGGCGCGCACAGTGTTCACCGGATCCTGCGCTTTTTCAAAACGCATGGACGCATCGGTCCGCAGTTTCAATTTGGTGGATGTTTTGCGTACATTGCCGGCGTGGAAGTTAGCGGATTCCAACAGAATACTGGTTGTTGATGCACCGATGGCGCTATCGTTCCCCCCAATGACACCAGCCACAGCGACGGGACCGTTAGCATCGGCAATCACCAGCATGGAGGAATCAAGCGTATAGGTTTCGCCGTTGAGCGCTTTGGTCTGTTCGCCATCTGCGGCGTGGCGGACAATGATTTTCAGATCGTGAATTTTCGTCGCGTCAAATGCGTGCATGGGCTGCGCGAGTTCGGCCATGACGAAGTTGGTTACATCAACAATATTGTTGATGGGATTCAAGCCCACTGAGGTTAGTCGATATTGGAACCAGAGTGGCGACGGACCCACCTTGACGTTTTCAAACAACAGTCCGCTATAGCGCGGGCAAAGCGCCAAATCTTCAATAATTACCGTGATGGGCGATTCGCCAACGGGCAGCAGGTTCAAATCAACTGGATCTTTCAACGGCTGTTGCAGGATGGCGGCCACTTCGCGCGCCATGCCGTAATGTCCCCACAGATCGGGCCGATGGGTTAACGATTTATTGTCGATCTCAACCAGAATGTCTGGAATGCAGGCGGGGATACTGTCGCCTGGGGCCACGCCTTCGAGTTCAATGATGCCCTTGCCATCGCCACTTATTCCCAGTTCGGCAGCACTTGCAAGCATGCCGACGCTTTCAATACCAGATACTTTTTTAACACCGAGCGGAAAATAGGCTGTAAGCAGACCGGCGCGGCAGTTTTCAGCGCCGCAGACAACGGTCTTCACACCATAACGGCCTGTGTCGACGGTAGTCTTCTGGTTGTGGCTTCCTTCAATTGGTTCGGCTGTCAGAACTTGTGCAACGCAAACGGTTTCAAAATGCGTGCCGTGTTCTTCCACGCCTTCGCATTCTGCGGTTTTGGTTGTGATGATAAGACCCAGCTTGCGCGCATCTACATCGCGCAGATCCACAAATTCGGCTAGCCAGTTGCGTGAAAACTTCACTGTCGCTTAACTCCCTAGAAATCTTAAAACTGTTTGAGGAACCGCAGATCGCCGCTTTGCAGCCAACGAATATCGTCGATGGCGTAGCGCATCATCACCAGGCGAGTTAACCCCAAGCCAAATGCAAAGCCGCCCCACTGTTCTGGATCGATGCCACCCTGGCGAAGCACGTTGGGGTTAACCAGGCCGCACGGCAGCAACTCCACCCAACCGGAATGCTTACAAACTGCGCAACCACTGCCACCACAGATGAGGCACTCAATATCCAACTCAAACCCGGGTTCCACAAATGGGAAATAGCCGGGACGCAGGCGCACGGTAACTTCCCGTTTGAAGATGCCCGCAAGCAGTGTCTTCATGAAGTAGATTAAGTTGGCGATGGAGACATCTTTGTCCACCATCATGCCTTCTAGTTGATAGAAAGTGTGCTCGTGGCTGGCGTCTACTTCTTCATTGCGAAACACGCGGCCCGGGGCGATCATGCGCAGTGGCGGACCTAATTTCTTCATACCGCGCACTTGTACGGGGGAAGTATGGGTGCGCAGAAGATTGCCGCCTGAAAGCCAGAACGTATCCTGCATGTCACGCGCCGGGTGATCTGGCGGAATGTTCAATGCATCGAAATTGTTGTATTCTGTTTCCACTTCAGGCCCATCAAGAACCGTGAAACCTAGGGAGACGAAGAGATCTTCAATCTCTGCCTGAATTTGCGTACAAGGGTGCAGGCTGCCCGGGCGCGTTCCCGGAGCAGGCAAAGTCAAATCGATCCATTCGGTGGCAAGGCGTGCATCGAGTTCCGCTTTCGCGAAGGCACTGCGACGAGTTTCAAATTCCTGTTCGATGCCGTTTTTCAGTGCGTTCAGTTTTTTGCCGACTGACGCTTTCTCATCCGCTTTGAGATTTTTCATCTCCTTGCCAAGAGAAGCGATCGTACCATTACGGCCAAGGAATTCTACACGCACAGCTTCCAGCGCCTCACTAGTTGCGGCACCGGAAATGGCGGCCTGCACTGTTTCAAACAGTGCGTCGAAATTTACTTCACTCACTTTGCGGACTCCAGTAGTTGAACAACATGCGAGTGCCCTTTGTCGCGCGCCATGCTAATCGGCGTTTCCCCTTTTTCGGTACCAGCAAGAGGATCTGCCTGATGGGCAAGCAACATGCGGACAATTTCCGCGTCCCCACTGACGGCAGCAGCGTGCAAAGCGGAATACCCGGCATGTTGACGGGCATTCACATCTGCACCACTTGAAAGCAACAGGGCAATTATTTCTACGTTTCCCCCGGCGACAGCGGCGTGCAGAGGTTTGTTGGCCATGGTGTTAGCCGATTGATCGTGGACGCTAGCCCCTTTTTCAATGAGCATTTGCACCGTTTCCAGGTGACCAAAGAAGCAAGCAAGATGGAGAATCGTCCAACCATCGGAGGAATGTTCCCGCAACAGCGCTTCATTTTCCACCAGCATCGCTTTCAGCGCATCCGTCTTGCCCAACGCGGCTGCGGCGTAGGCGTCCATCGCGGCGCCGCTGGCGAGCAGCATTTCAGCGATTGCGGGCTGCTTCATGTAGATGGACAGCATCAGAGGGGGCATGCCAGCGGGTCCGCCCCCTTCAATCAAGGAAGGATCAGCGCCAATCAAGGCCGTGCTTTCCGTCAGATCGCCACGCTTGATGGCTTCATACAGTTGTTGTGCAGGAGTCATGGCAAATAATACTCACTCGTGTTAACCGCGTCTATTATTTGGGGTTGCGGTAACGGGCTCAAACTAAGCTGCGGGCTGAAACAGTTGGGCGTCCTTGGTCATTTCAAAAGCTAAATGATTCAAGTAAAAAGCCAGAACTGAAGCGTTGCGGGTGTCCTTAAACTCAGCGAAAGAGCGCTGCTGCCAGTCGCCGGCGAGGAACGAAGAAACGTCCGTTTCTTTGGCAAAGAACCCCTCTTCATGGGGAATGCCAAGGAAGTTGAGCACGTCAATAATCGTGTCCAGGTGGCTGATCAAAATGGCCTGCGCCAGATCGGTTGCCAGTTCCTGATCCTTCTCCGTCAACCTCGTCCACAGCTTCGGCTGCGCCTTGCGCAAAGTCTCGGAATTCAGCTTTGGTAAGTGAAGACGAAACTTCATGCGATCAAACAATTGGTAGGTGCGCAACTTCCCCAGGGAAATGGCACGTAAGAGTTGACCAAAAGCTTCTTGGCCCAGGCCCTCGTAAATATCAGAAATCTCCATCAAAACGAGGTTAGCATACCCTTGGCAGGTGGACCCACGATTTCCTATAGAATGATGCTGAGAAATATTAGGGTTGTGACGTGAAGGAGAGCTGGAAGATGTTAAACCAATGGACCAGCAGGCTTTACCAAGTTGTCCTGTTCGGTGTTTTATTCAATGCCGCAGCCTTTGCACAGGCGAACAATTTATTGGTGAGTTCGTCCACTTTAAGTTTTTCGACTTTAGCTGGAGACACCTTACCGCAGCAGCAGTTTTTAGCGGTTTCTTCAGCAACAGGCTCACTTCCAGTAAATGCGGCTGTCCGTTATTTCAGTGCAACTGAAGGGTGGTTGAGTGTTTCGCCCTCCACAGGCAACACACTTTTAACCTTGACGGTCACGGTCAGTCCAACGGGCATTCCAGCGGGTGCGTATTTAGCCAGGGCTTGTTTCCGGAGCGCTGCAAGTGAACGTGAAGTTAAACAGCCAAGTGCCTGCGGGCGGTGCGTTGCCGGTGGAAGTTAAGATCGGCAACGCAGGAACCCAGGCAGGGACAACGGTGGCGGTGCGGTAGACGCTAGTGTTCCATCTTCGGCAAGGGCACTGGCTGTTGAGGCTGGTGCAGGCCGAAAGAGAAGATTGCCGTTTGCGATGCGATTGCCACAAACTGCTTGCCATCAACGGAATATGTGATGGGTGATGCGTTCAAACCTTCACCCATCTGGTAGTGCCACAAGTGCGTGCCAGCCTTGGCATCAACAGCAACCAGTTGACCGTCATCATCACCAAAGAAGATCACGCCGCCTGCTGTTGAAACGGTGCCCGCCCAGCTTTCCGCAGGACCTGTCATGGGATATTGCCAGACGCGCTTTCCGGTTTTTGGATCGAACGCGCGGAGGAAAAACTGACCCACATCATTAGGCTTAGGTCCGGCGCCCCCGCCTGAAAAATTCTTCTTCGGCTCTGGCTTCTTCGACGAAGAAGTGAACACATCGCACTGCTCCAGAACTACGATATACATCAACCCTGTAGCGGGATTGAACGAAGGTGACATCCAGTTGGTGGCACCGCGCACACCTGGGCAAACACGGTTTCCGGCAGGTGTCGGATCCTTGCCGGGGATTTCTATGGGGCGGCCTTTGGCGTCAATGCCAGAAGCCCAATCCAGATTTTCAATTAGCTTTGTGGCGCGAATATACTCGCCAGTGATTCGATCCAGAACATAAAAGAATCCGTTGCGATTGGCATGCAGCACCAACTTGCGCACCTTACCATCAATGGGTAAATCAACCAACACAGGCCAGGCTTGCGCGTCCCAATCGTGGGTGTCGTGCGGGGTAAATTGGAAGTACCACTTCATTTTCCCTGTGTCGGCGTCGAGCGCAATCAAGGAACAACTGAAAAGATTATCACCCTTGCGGTCGCCTGCATAAAAATCGGGCCAGGGATTTCCGGTGGGCCAGTAAAGCGTGTTCGTATCGGGATCGTATGTGCCGCTTAGCCATGTCGCGCCGCCACCGTATTCGATGAAGTCGCCCCAGGTATCGCCGCCTGGTTCGTTCTTGCGCGGAATCGTGTAGGTGCGCCACAATTCTTCGCCAGTCGCGGCAGAAAGCGCCGCCAGATAGCCTCGCATGCCTGTATCGCCACCACCAACCCCTACCAGCACTTTGTCCTTCACCACCAGAGGCGCGGCTGATGCGAATGCACCCTCTTCAATGTTGCCGTATTTCTTTTGCCAGATCACCGCGCCCGTGCGCCGGTCGAGCGCTACCAGATAAATATCGGCAGTCACAAAAAACACGCGATCACCACTAATGGCCGCGCCACGGTTCACCGCTTCCTTCTTCACACGTGAATCTTTATAAGCCCATATCAGCCGGCCGCTGCTGGCGTCAAGCGCCCGGATTTCGTTGGTGTTGGTGATGTACATCACGCCGTCATAAACAATGGGGCCAGTAAGCAAACGGTTGGCCTTGGGAACGTGATACGTCCATTTCGGCACAAGGTTGGCCACGTTCGCCGTCGTGATTTGCGTCAGCGGACTGTGACGTTTGCCCTGATAATCACCGGCGTACGTGAGCCAGTTGGCATTGGGACTTTTCTTGATGTCGTCAAAACTCACCTGCCCGAAGCAAACGGCAGCGAGGGTTGGAATGGCAAAAATGTGAATGATTTTCATGATTGGGTCCGCTAATTATTTTTGTGCCACCATGGGCCGCAAAGATTGCTTCGCCAGATAGGCGACAAGATCATCAATTTCATTCGCCGAAAGCTTCTTCCGGAAATCCTTCGGCATGGGTGAACTTTTCGACAAATTCATAGTTGTTACATCGGCCATGTTGATCAGGTGCAGATTACCCTGGCCGTCCTGCAATTGCAGCGAATAGTTGGTGCGGTTGCGGGCAACGCCTTTCAAAATCTTGCCGCTTTTCAGCGTGACAGTGATGGCTTTGTAGTTCCGCGTGGACGTGGCATCGGGATCCACAATGGAATCGCGCAAAGCAGGTGCAGGTCGGACGGAGGCGATGTTCGATAAATCCGGACCCAGCTTGCCGCCCTGATTATTGATGCTATGGCAATTGGAACAGCCACCTTTGCCTGTGAAAACTACGCGTCCATGTTCAACGTCTCCGGCAACCGGCGTTTCAATTGCAGGTGCAGTAAGTGCTGTGACAAAAGCCACAACCTGCCATGCCTGGTCTTCCGGCAAATTGGCTGCAGGCATTGATCCACCGATCCCCTTTTGAATGGATTTGTAGAGCGTATCAGGATCGAGTGGGTGCCAGAACACGCCCGCCCGCAGATTGGGCCCACGGCCTCCTTGCCCATCAGGGCCGTGACAGGCTCCGCATCCGTTGGAGAAAATCTTTGCCCCGGCAGCAATCGCAACAGGATCACCTATGGCCGGATTCTTGGCCTTTTCGCCTTCCTTTTCGTGTTGCGCCGCAACAGGAAGCGCGGCTAGAAGAATTAGAGCTACATGGAGTCGCATATCGCGAACCATTATATGCCTGAAACGTCAGGCAGTGAACTTGTCGATCGCCTGCATGCTAAACAACAAACAGCGAGGTACATGGAAAATGCATTTGTACGGCCCACCTTTCGTATCGAGTGCAACCTCTCCACGACGGTCACAATACCCGAACCATTCACCATATTCGGCATCCACAAAAGTGTGCCAGGTGTAGAAATGCACACGGTCCAGCCATTGTTTGAAACGCTCATCGCCGGTCATAGTGTAGGCCAGCACACACGCGTAGATCGCCTCTGTATGAGGCCACCACAGCTTCATGTTTGATTCCAGCGGGATCTGCGGTTTCCCTTCAATATCCATGAAGTAATATAGCCCGCCGTACTGCTTATCCCAACCAAATTCCAAAGCACCCAAAACGGTTTCCAGTAACATTTTTTCAGTGCGCGCATCGGGCACGATTTTTAGCGCGTGCAGCAAAAACCAGGCCACTTCAAGCGAACTGCCTGGGCACACCATGCGCCCTTCCGGTATTTCACGGAAATGATGATTCCCGGGCGCTGCATTCTCCATCAACAAGCGATGCTTGGCATTGTAATGAGGCCAGACGGCCTGAAGGCATTCCCGCAATAGTTCCTCATACACTGGCCTCGGATCCACCTGATGCAGTTCAACGGCAATCGATGCAATCACCATAATGTCGGCCAATTGGCTATAGCCTGTGGCACCTTCAAACACTGGACGGCCCAACAGTTTGGGATCTGCAATGGAGGCGCAAATCTGATCGAATAGGTCTCGCGCCTGTTCCAGATATTCCGCCTCCCCGGTCGCTTTCGCAAATTCGATCAGCGCCAGCGCAACGAACACAGCCGCGTAGGGTTTACGTTGAAAAAATACCGGAGCGCCTTCGCGTGTGAGGCTGAAATAGCATCGGCATTGCTCATCGAAACAGTGCGGCAGTAGGAAATCCAGAATGCCCCGCGCAGTTTCCAGATATTCAGGCTTAGCCTCAAATTCGTTGTAAAGCCGGGCAAACATCCACACCGCGCGCGCCTGCATCCAAACATATTTACGCGTGTCGAATACTTCGCCCTTACGGTCAACACAGGAAAAATAGCCGCCGTTTTTGTGATCGATCGCGTGGTTCAGCCAGAACGGCAACACCGATTCCGTGAGGTTCTGGCGGTAGATATCGCGGTATTCCGTAAGTGTCATTTGCTACTGCGCGCCACGGCCAAGCAGAACAGTTTTTGCGGTACTCAGCAGAATGTAAATGTCCAGGGAAAACGACATGTGCTTAATGTAATAAAGGTCGTATTCCAGCTTGGCAATCGTATCTTCCACAGTATCGCCGTACTTGTGGTTGACTTGAGCCCAGCCCGTTAAACCAGGCTTCACAGATAAGCGCAGGCGATAAAAAGGAATTCGTTCAGACAGTGTTTTCACGAACTCCGGACGTTCCGGCCGTGGCCCAACCATCGACATATCACCACGCAAAACATTGAAAAACTGCGGTAGCTCGTCAATCCGGAATAAGCGCAGGTACTTGCCAATCGGAGTGATGCGAGGATCGTTCTTTGTGGCCCAAACCGCGCCGGTTTTGGCCTCAGCATCAGCCCGCATGGATCGAAATTTATATACCGTAAATGGCTCGCCGTTTAAACCGGAACGCACCTGCCGATGCAGTACAGGACCAGGAGAGGTAATCTTCACCAGCACAGCAACAACAGCAATCAGC
Source organism: Bryobacterales bacterium (assembly GCA_038220135.1). GTDB lineage: Bacteria > Acidobacteriota > Terriglobia > Bryobacterales > Bryobacteraceae > JANXSF01. The sequence continues at coordinate 8,757 of JBBRJC010000049.1, forward strand.
GGCAAAGTAAGAATGGTACCAACGACACCAATGAAAGTGGATAGCGCGGTGTGAATACCTTCGGTCTTCGGGCTTGGCCCCAACGCAGTTGAAAAAATCAATTGCGAGGGCCGCAAGGCACGAGTACACACACGGCCAAAGGCCTGTTCATAGGCAAGCGCCGCTTCCTCAATGTAGATGCCGCTCAACCGTAGGCCAAGCAGATCGGCAAACGGCATGCGGGCCCGATGTTCAGACATGCCAACCAGAATACGGTCAGGCTGCACTTTCGCCACAACCTCTTTCAATTCCGGGACCGACCCCAACTTCTCAACACCTGGAATTTCCTGATCTGGATTTTCAGGCTCGAACAAATAGCCCACCAAACGGTAACCCAACTCTTCACGTGTATTCAGCCGCTCAGCCAGTTCCTGCAGAACAGAAGATGTACCCATCAGTAGTACTTTCTCAACACCCACAGTAGCCAAGGCAAGCCGCACATAAATCATGCGATAAGAAGGCAACAGCACGAAGGCGAAGACGCTTCCATAAATCATCAGCCAGCGCGGCAACATAAGGTTGCGGTCAACGTAAGTTAGCAGCGCTTGACCCAGAAAGGATATCCCCAACACCATGGAAACCTGTTGAGCCAGCAGGATTCGGCTACGAATTCTGAGGTTCGAGTAAAGGTCTTGCAGATAAAGCCCGATTAGGATACTCAAAACGACGATGGAAATGCGTAGGAGCCCGTTTTCTTCGAATAAGAAGAACTGTGGATCAACGTCCATCACCAACAGGCTGGCTAGAATGTAACAAAACAGCAGGAGGAGCGTCTCTGAAAGCAGCAAGAGTAGGACGCTGGTGGGAACCAATGAGCGTATCAGCGAAAACATGTCCTGTGCGTTGCTACTCCTTTCCCCTGAATTGTAATTTCGTGCAAAGACGTTGAATTAGTTGAAGATAACGCAGATTTACCCCATCACGCGTCGCTTCAAAAGAATCTCTTAATTCTATCACGGTCGATAGTGCTCGAAATAACTTTTGAAGATTTCCCGATCTCCACTACTTATCTGTCTCGTCGGTTTCGTTTGTCCTTAAAATAGTGTACTTCCGCCCTTTCGGAGATACAAATTCCTGGGTAGACACTACGGATTCCGGATTTGGCTCCCCCTCCTTCAGCTTTTCAGCAGGGGGAGGGGGCTTCTTCTTCGTGGCCATGGCTAGTCACGGCTCCATTACGAATTTGGTAATTGGATGTACTTCCCAAACCACAGGCATTTTCGGTCTCAGGCTGGAGGGTCCGGGACGTGAACCAGAGGCGTGGCTCATGTCGAAAAACAGAGAGCCTTCGATCTCAACTGGAATCGGGGGCGTGTAGAAATCATACGCGGTACCTGGCAAGGAACTGCCAAACGCAGCTTTAAAAGCGTCGCGAGCAGCCTTCAATGTGGCAAACGAAGCGCTGCTGGTAGGCGGCAAACCCGACAGTTCCACCGTAAAATAGACGGCTGGCGACGCCCCCGGTGCGCGACCCACAATCAAATGAAAGTCATTGTCATCTTCCCTGCTGGCAGCATAAAGGAACGCTTTGATGTTGACGTTCCGCTTTTCTTCCTTCACCCGGTTCGATGCAGCGGTAGTGGGAATAATCGGAACATGGCCAACCATTGCAGCGTGCGCAGGCAACGTCGCAATCAAGTCTTTCACGTCAGCAAACGGCTCGGTTGGGGCAGTAGCAATAGAAAGCTTGGCTGCTTTCCGCGCGGTTCCCATATAGCTGTCACCGGCGGCGGCACTGGCCGTTATTGGGCTTACATCGCGGGTACCAGCAGGCAGGTTGCGTAGCTCCACTTCGCGGTCGTCTTCCACCGTTTCAATTTTGTAAGTCATTTGTGATGTTGCAGATACAAATGTTTTGGTTTCCAGAATGGGCGTTCCGGGAGCCAGCACCGCTTCAGCAACCACAGCCGGCGGAGTCGGCGGAAGGGGTTTGGTTTCGTTGGTAGGTGATGATCCACAACCGATCATGAAAAAAACAGAGAAGGCGAGCAATGCAACGCGCATGATATGACGATTTGCCATAACTATCTCCTTAATTATCGAGCTTCAGGCATTTGCCTACGCAAGAGTATAAGCCCGTTTTAAAGGGAATACCAGAACAAAAAGTATTTCATTATCATGTAGAAGAACATGACTGAGTTGCTATCTCTTTGATAATATGAGACAAAACTAGTCGTGATTTAAGTCGCTGAAAAATAATGAGCTATCGCTTGACCATCAGCCACAAAATGGACTATATTTCTAAGTGGGACTATTTTAGTCTCACATTATTTAGCCATGCTTAAGCTGACCAAAAAAGCCGACTACGGTTTAATCGCACTGAAAGATCTCACCGTGCGCCATCCGCAGTCTGCCAGCGCGAAGGACATTGCCGACCGCTACGGCGTGCCGCTGCCGCTGCTTTCAAAAATTCTGCAAAAGCTGGCCAGAACCGGATTTCTTAAATCTGTGCAGGGCACCAACGGCGGCTACCGCCTGGCCCGCGATCCTGCCGAAATCAGTGCGTTTGAAATTATCCGCGCCATTGATGGACCCATTTTTTTAACAGCCTGCTTCACTGAGCACGGAGGCTGCGAACATTCCGTAAAGTGCAACGTGCGCGATCCATTGCGGCGCGTGCATGAAGGAATCGTACAGCTACTTTCCAGCATCAAACTGACAGATATCGCCAAGGATGAACCGGCTAAGCCAGCCGCTCAAGTTTGCGCAGTGCCACCGCTGCCAGAGGCACTGACCGTGCTTACCGGTCTACAAGTGACAAGCAGCAGCCAAGGAAATTGAAATGCAAGAATTGAAAGCACCTATTTACTTCGACAATCACGCCACCACCAAGCTTGACCCGCGAGCGCTGGATGCGATGATGCCCTATTTGACCGAACATTATGGCAATTCCGCCAGCCGCAACCACGCCTACGGTTGGATTGCTGAAGAAGCAGTGGAGAAAGCACGGAAACAGATCGCCAGCCTGATTGGCGCGACACCGAAGGAAATCATCTTCACCAGCGGCGCTACGGAATCCAACAACCTCGCATTAAAAGGTGTGGCGGAAATGTACGCCGAACGTGGCAACCATATCATCACTGCCGCAACCGAACATAAAGCGATTCTGGACACTTGCAAGCACCTTGAAAAGAAAGGCTGCCGTGTGAGCTACCTGCCGGTGATGGCCGATGGTTTGATCGACCTCGACATGCTGCGCGAAGCGATCACCGACAAGACCATTTTGATCAGCATCATGTACGCCAACAACGAAATAGGCGTCGTGCAACACGTGAAGGAAATCAGCAAAATCGCCAAAGAACGCGGCGTATTGTTCCACACCGATGCAGTGCAGGCAGTTGGCAAGATTCCGGTGAATGTGATTGCCGACGGCATTGATCTGCTTTCGCTTTCCGGTCATAAGCTGTATGGGCCCAAGGGCGTTGGCGCACTCTACGTTCGCCGCAAGAATCCGCGCGTTCAACTGGCCTCGCAACTTGATGGTGGCGGTCATGAACGCGGTATGCGTTCGGGCACACTCAAC
>JBBRJC010000050.1:0-12268 GCA_038220135.1 Bryobacterales bacterium
CAAAACATTGGAATTGGATTTTGAACAGGGCTATCGGGCAGGTGTCGGCCAGCAAACTCGGCGCGTTGAAGGGGGCAAGCTTTACTTGTCCAAACCCGGCCGCATGCGCTGGAATTATGCCAAACCGGAAGGCAAATACTTCCTTTCCGATGGCAAGTTTTTTTACTATTACTCCCCGGCGGCCAACCGAGTTGAGAAATCACCCTTAAAAGACGCCGAAGATCTGCGCGTTCCTCTCGCCTTCCTGATCGGCAAATTGGACTTCAAACGGGATTTTGAACGGTTTGAGTTTTCCAAGACCTCCGAGGGGTTACAGGTGAAGGCTTATCCGAAGAACTTGGAAAAATCGCCCTATCGGCAAGTGGAATTTGTAGTGGATGCCGCCTTTGGGATCCAAAAGCTGACGGTCACCGGGCAGGATGCTTCGGTGATGGATTTCCGTTTCTCGAACGAAGTGCGCAACAAGGGTCAGGCTGCGGACTTGTACAAGATGAAACTGCCAGACGGGGCGGAACTGGTTGAGGCGGCACATTAATGGCTGAATTTTTGCTCAAGTATGCCGACGCTCGCGGCCAGATCCACCAACAGGTAACCGAGGGCGCCAGCGAAGGCGCGATCCGGGAAAAGTACACCTCCCAAGGCTTTCTGATTTATTCAATCAAGCCCAAGGGCAGGGTACATTCGCTGTCGGCAATTCAGGTCGGCAGCTCCGCCAAGAAGAAGGTCAACCTTGAAAAGTTCCTGATCTTCAACCAGCAATTCGTCACGCTGATCCGTGCCGGGTTGCCGATTTTGAAGGCGCTCGACTTACTAAGTGAACGGTTGACTGACGAAAAGTTGAGCCCCTACATCAAAGCAGTTCGGGACGAAGTAAAGGGCGGCTCGCTGTTGTCGCAATCGTTCGCCAATCAGGGCGTGTTTCCGCCAATCTATGTCACCTCCATCATGGCCGGGGAAAAGAGCGGCGCGCTTACTGAAGTGCTGGACCGCTTCATCACCTATCAAAAAATGACGCTGGCAGTGAAGAAGAAAGTGATCGTTTCGCTGATCTATCCCGTGCTGCTCATCATTCTTGTCCTGCTTCTGATTGTGTTTCTTGTCACTTACGTTGTGCCGAATTTCGCGGAACTTTATCGTGGAATGAACGCGGAATTACCGGCGATTACTGAGATTTTGATTGCCGTCGGAACCACTGCTAAAGACTATATTCTGTTCGGTTTCGCCGTGCTTGTTGCTGCCGGGGTGGGATTCTACTTCTGGGCAAAGACCGAACCCGCTCAACCTATTCTTGATCGCATTCGTCTCAACACGCCGCTGTTTGGAGAGATCTGGATTAAGTATCAAGTGGCGCAGTTTGCCCGTGTGCTTTCCACGTTGTTGATTGGCGGCATTCCGCTGGTGCAGGCACTGGAAACTTCGGGCGATTCAGTGGGCGCGATTCTGATTAAGAAGTCGCTGCAGAAGGTGGGCAAGTCGGTGCGCGAAGGCCAGCCGCTGCACGCTTCCCTCAAAGATACCGGCATTTTTCCCGAGCTTTCAATCGACATGATCGAGGTGGGTGAATCGACAGGCGCGCTTCCGGCGATGCTTGGCAGTGTGGCTGAATTTTATGAAGACGACGTGGCCATGCGCATGCAAGCCATCCTGTCCTTGATTGAACCGGCAATCATGATTTTTATGGGCATTTTTGTGGCTTTCGTTTTGGTGGCGTTGTATCTTCCCATCTTCTCGCTGGCCGATCATATGGGGGGCTAAAGAGCTATGGCAACGGAACGAGTACGGCTCATTGACCCACTTGCGGAACTGGCGGACGCGCAAAAATTGGCGCGGCGCTATCACTGCGAATTTGTTGACCTGAAGGAAGGCAAGCTCGATCACGAACTGCTGCGTCTGGTGCCGGTGGACATGATGTTCCGCTACAATTTCGTCCCGGTGGGCGAAGTGGATGGCGTGCTGGAAATCGCTGTTGCAGATCCGCGCAATCTGAATTTGATCGACGAGTTGACAATGCTGCTGCGCCGCCGTGTGCGCATCAAAGTGGCCACGCTGACGCAAATTTCAGACCTGCTGAAAAAGACCGAACAATCGCAGCGAGTGCTGGAAGAAGTCACCGAAGGCTTCGCACTGGACGTGATTGGCGAAGAAGATAATCCGGACGAGACGCTTTCCATTGAGCGCATGTCCGCTGGCGGCGACGATATTGCCCCAGTGATTAAGCTGGTGGATACCACGCTGTTCAATGCCCTTGAACGGCGCGCCAGTGACGTTCACATTGAAACGCGCGATCAGGAAGTGGCGATTAAATATCGCATTGACGGTGTGTTGCACTATGCCATGCCGCCCATCTCGAAGGACTGGCATTCCACTATTATCAGCCGCATTAAGGTGATGAGCGAACTGGATATTGCTGAGCGTCGCGTGCCGCAGGATGGCCGTTTCCGGGTTCGCTATAAAGGCCGTCTGATCGATTTCCGCGTGTCTGTGATGCCCACCATTCATGGCGAAGATGCTGTGTTGCGTGTGCTTGATAAAGAGTCGATGAGCGAGAAGTTTTCCAAGTTGACGTTGGACGTTGTCGGCTTCAGCGAATCGGACATGACTAAGTTTCGCCGCTATATTAAAGAGCCCTACGGCATGGTGCTGGTCACTGGGCCAACTGGTTCCGGCAAGACAACCACGCTATATGCGGGCCTGAGCGAAATCAAGAACGACGAAGATAAGATCATCACCATTGAAGATCCAGTGGAATACCAGATCAAGGGTATTACGCAAATCCCTGTCAACGAGAAAAAAGGGCTGACTTTTGCGCGCGGCCTGCGTTCGATTTTGCGTCATGATCCGGACAAGATCATGGTAGGTGAAATTCGAGATCAGGAGACTGCCCAGATTGCGATCAACGCCGCGCTAACCGGGCACCTGGTGTTCACCACCGTTCACGCCAACAACGTGCTGGACGTGCTGGGCCGCTTCTTGAATATGGGTGTTGAGCCGTACAATTTTGTGGCGGCGATGAATTGCATTCTCGCGCAGCGATTGGTGCGCGTGATTTGTGAACATTGCAAGCATCCGGTTAAGTATACGGATCTGGAAATTAAGGAAGGCGGGCTTGATCCTGCTGATTGGCAAGGGGCGACGTTCTACGAAGGGGCAGGCTGTTTTGAATGCGGTGGCACTGGCTTTCGTGGGCGAACGGCAATTCATGAATTGCTCGATTTAACCGAACGGATTCGCGAATTGATCCTGGAAAAGCGGCCGGCTTCGGAAATTAAACGCGCAGCGAAAGAAGAAGGGATGACCTTCCTGCGAGAGGCTGCTGTGGATAAAGTTCGTCTGGGAATATCGACCCTGAAAGAGATCAACAAAGTGACCTTCATCGAAGGCTAGAGGCAGTCTATGAGTGAGTTGCTAGAGAAAATTACGAGATTGTTTGACGATGCTCCGCCTGAGTTTGTCTTTGAAATCGGCTCGGCTGGCATTGCCTGGGGCCGCAAGGAAAAAGGCCGCAGCACGTTTTTGACAGGGCAACAGAAAATGGATGCCGACGTGTTGGCTATCTCACCAGCGCAGGATAATTTGACGCGGCCCGAGGCGTTCGCGCAAGCCGTGAATGAGTTGGCTCCGCAGGTTTCGCGCAAGCGTCGTGGTGCGGTTCTAATTCTTCCGGACTATTGTGGGCGCATCACGGTGCTGGATTTCGACACATTTCCCGGCAAGACCGAAGAGCAACTGGCGCTGATTAAATTCCGTTTGAAAAAAGGTGTTCCGTTCGATGTCGATCAAGCTTCTATCAGCTACTTCATGCAGCCCAAGACGGAAGGTAAGAAAAGTGAAGTAGTGGTGGCTGTTGTGGCGCAAGAGATCTTGGCACGCTATGAAGCGCCATTTCGCGCCGCTGGTTTTTGGCCCGGAATGATTACCACCTCAACGCTGGCGGCGGCCGATTTGATTCCCGCCGAAGGCACCACGGTGTTGCTCAAGCATGCTGCGGGAGTGCTGACGGCGGCTGTATTTCGGAACAAGACTTTGAAGATGGTGCGCACGGTTGAGCTGATGCAGTTGACGGTGGAAGAAGTGGCCGGTGTGCTGTTTCCAACGCTCGCCTATATGGAAGATGAGTGGAAGCTGAAGGCTGACCGCATTGTGGTGTGTGGGTTCGGCAAAGAGCAGCAGGATGTGGAAGCCTATTTGCGTGGGGAAACCGGTCTGCTGGTTGAGCCTTTGCGCAGCCCGCATGGCGCGGCTTCGGAAGAGAACGCAGGGTTGCTGGGATATTTAACCTCGAAGGGGGCTGCGTAGGATGCGCATTGGAATCAATCTGGCGATTGAGCCGTTCCGGCGAGAGCGGGCGCTGCTGGTGGCCTCGGCCCTGTTGAGTGGCCTGATGGCGGCTACCTTGATGATGCTTGGATTAATGGTGTGGAACGAACATCAGGCGAAGGCTGAAGCGCGTGCGGCGATCGACAAACTGGAAGCAGAAATTGCAGGGGTGAACAAAGAGCAGTCTTCGGTGAATGGCGTGTTGCGCACTTCGGGCAACAGCGAAACACTGGAACGCAATCTGTTTTTGAATAATCTGATTGCGCGCAAGGCGATCAGTTGGACGCGCATTTTTGGCGATCTGGAACAGGTGATGCCGTTCAATGTGCGCCTTGTTTCGGTGCGGCCTCAGGTGACCGGGCGCAATGAAATTCAGCTGGAAATGGTGGTTGGCTCGCAAACCGTTGAGCCCGTAATTGATTTGATGAAGCGGCTGGAACAGTCGCCCGTATTTGGCGGCATGCAGTTGCACAACTCCATTCCGCCCAGCCAAAGTGAACCGCTTATGCGATACCGGATCAGTGTGAATTATGCTCAAAAACTTTAGTTTGGAAACAATCCGGGCGAGCTTGCAAAGCCGTGGCGCTTCCTTCTGGGTGCGGGTCACATTGGGCGTATTGCTGTTGGGCAATTTGTTTGCGGCGTACTTCGTTTTCTATCCCGTTGGCGGCACTTCAGAGGAGATGGAAAGCAAGCGTGAGGAGTTGGTAAAAACGCTGCGGGCGAATAAGCAGAAGTTTGATCGCACTCGCCAGGTGAGCACCAAAGTGGAGAAGGGCAAGCTGGAAGGGGACACGTTTTTGTCCAACTATTTTCTGGACCGGCGCGTGACTTATTCAACAGTGACCAACGATTTGGCAACCATGGCGCGCACCGCCGGGATCCGGCAGAAAGAGCAGGCCATGAATGAGGAGCCGATTGAAGGCAGCGACATTTTCAGCATGTTGACCATCACCGGGAACTACGAAGGCAACTACGGCGATCTGGTGAAGTTTGTACAACTGATTGACCGCAATCCACGCTTGCTGGTGTTGGAACAGCTTTCTGCGGCACCGCAGGCGCAAACCGGATTGCTGAGCGTGTCGATCAAAATGAATACTTTCATTCGTGACAACGGGGAGTTGCAGGCAGTGGTGAATGCGCCGTTAACCACACAGGAGGCACGGCAATGAAAGTTGGAGCAGAGCCGAAACAAGTGGCTTTCCTGGTCGGCCTTTTGTGTATTGCAGCGTACTTTTTTTTCACTGGCAATGGGGACACGAAAGAGCAGGAGAAGCAGCGGGCATCCAGTGCAAAGCAGAAGTCGAATGTTCTGGCGCCCGTTGCCGCATCGCCAATTGACCCGCCGGTTAATCGCGATAACACAACTGCCGCGCAGCGCTCGGCCAAAACGGCCAAGGTTCGTGGTGCGATTCAGGATTTCAAGCCTTCGCTGAAACCGCGCAAGGAACCGATTGACCCGGCAACCGTTGATCCTCAATTGCGCACTGATTTGCTGGCGAAATTGCAGCTGGTGACCATTCAAGGCGGCAACCGCAGTCTGTTCGATTTTGCCCAGGCACCGCAACCGAAAGCACCACCGCCGCCGAAGATTATTCCGAACAAAAACGGATTGCCACCGGGCATGATTCGTGCAGTTGCCAGTGCGGCGCAATCCGGGCCTCCCCCCGTTCCGCCAAAGCCACCACCACCGCCAATTACCTTGAAGTTTTACGGCTTTGTAGGCGGCGTGAAACAATCGGCGAAGCGCGCATTTTTTCTTGACGGAGACGATATTCAAGTTGCTGGCGAAGGCGACTTGATCAAGAAGCGCTACAAGGTAATTCGCATTGGTTTGAATTCGGCAGTGGTGGAAGATATCGATCACAAGCACCAGCAAACATTGACGCTGGAAGAGCCGCAGCAGGGCGGCTGACCGGATCGGACTTAGGCAAAGGAGGCTGAAAATGATACGCAAAACAAAACGGAAAGGCCAGGACGGCTACGCCCTACTGTTTGTCACAGCGATGGCTGCGGCGATTGCGATCAAGCTCTATTTGGAGCTGCCTCGCCTCGCCTTTGAAACACGACGAGTGAAAGAAGACAAGCTGGTGGATCGTGCCGAACAATATAAGCGCGGCATTCAACTCTATTACCGTAAATTGAAGAAATTTCCCCAAACCCTGGACGATTTGGAGAATACCAATCAGATTCGCTATGTGCGTAAGCGTTATGTGGACCCATTTTCCGGTAAAGACGATTGGCGTTTGATTCACACTAACGGTACGCAGTTAACCGATTCTTTGGTGAAGAAACCGGGTACAGCCGTGGCCGGGCAAACCGGTGGCACGGGTACGCCGAGCAGTTATGATTCGCAAACTACGGCGAGCTTTGGATCGACCGCTGTGGCGACGCTTGGCAATCAGCCGCCGGGTGGACAACGGCGCGCCAGTGAAATGCAGGGGTTCATGCGGGCCCCGGACGGCACGATAATTCCCGACCCGGCTGCGGCACAGGCGCAGCAGCAAAATCAACCGCAAACTGCCTATGCTCCGGGCTATCAACCACCGCCCAATCCGTACGGTGCCGTGCCCCAAGTGGCAGGTCAACAACCAGGTGCACCGCCCCCTCCGTTTGGCCAGCCGCCAAATACTCCGGGACGTTTTCTTCCCCCCGGAATTGCTCCGGGCCAACCGGGTCGGCCAGGACAATTTCCCGGGTATCCAACCACGGCTGCGAACTCACAGAATTCCTTTGGTGGAGGCGGGCAACCGCCAACCGGGCAGTTGCCAACAACGGGAGCAAACCCGGCGTTGGACATGATTCAGCGCATACTAACGCAGCCACGCCCTGGTGGATTGCCGGGTTTGCAGGCAGGTACAACGCCGATTGCTTCTGGCATTGTTGGAGTGGCTAGTAAATACGATGCGGAGGGGATCAAGATTTTCGACGAGCGGACGAATATCAAAGAGTGGGAATTCGTTTACGACCCAACCAAGGATAAAGCGGGCCAATCGTCTGCTGGACCGGCGCAGGTTGGCACGCCGATCGGATCCGGGTCGCAGCAACAAAGCAACAGCAATGGTGGGTTTAATCAACCACAGGGACAACAGCCGACCGGCGGATTTGGACAGCCATCGCCCGGCGGGTTTGGTCAGCCGCCAATGGGTGGGTTCGGACAGCAAACACCGCTCAACCGCCCCCGATAGCGGATATTCGCCATACCCCTGCTATCTTGTTGAATATAAACAGAACTCAGGAGTTGCAAAACGAAGCCAATTGCCTGATTTCTGTTGAACGAACGAAGCCAATTAGCCTGAATTCCGAAGTTGGTGTGGGCGATCTGGGACGGGGGGCAATTCCCGAACTCTCAAATCCGCTGGTAAAACGAAGCCAATTTTCAACGTCGTTCCTTGAACGAAAAAACCCAATTGGTTTGGGACGGCGAGATCTGGGACGGGGGTGTCAATTCCCGAACTCTCAATTCCGGGGTGTAAAACGAAGCCAACTTCAACGTCGCTCCTTGAACAAACAAACCCAATTGGTTTTGGGACGGCGAGATCTGGGACGGGGGTGTCAATTCCCGAACTCTCAATTCCGGGGTGTAAAACGAAGCCAACCATCACCGTTCCCTGAACAAACAACTCAATCGGTCCACGCATTACAAACAGGCCCACTGGCCGATTGCGGTGTAGCTTCCGTCAAGCGGTTAGAATAAGGACGACGGCTGAATCAAATTCCGATACCGCAAGACGCAGCCAATCGCCCTCTTACCCGTCGCAAAAACAAACCCAATCGATCAAAACTGGAAACAAAAGAAATCGAATCACTTCACCTCGTAACCTCGATTTCCCCTGTTTTCATCCGCTTGCCAGAATTGATCGGGTAGCTCTTTCTGAGCACGCGCTATGTTGATTCTTCATCAACGTCTTCAAGAGAGTCCAGCGATTCCGCTCCAGCAGCGAAACGCTTCAGTACCTTAATAGTAGTTTGGGAGGAAAAGCCGGCAAGACGCAATCGCCGGTATGCCGATTGCAAGTGCTTCGGCTCGGCCAGATAAACAGGCAAATCCTTGCCTCGGAATTTGCGTTCTACATACCCTGTCACTAGCGCTACTTCGTCGGTGTCAGCATAGGCCTCAGTGGTAATTTCGACAGCCATCTCATTAGGCACGCGTTTCACCGCAAGATCGCGCAGCACGCGCTGCTTGCCGACTACTCCGCTTTGTTTACGAACGTCAGCAAATGAGGTGGCAAAGCGGCGGTCGTTGAGGAATCCGACTTCCTCCAACCGAATGATAGTAGGTTCAATGTCTTCTGCAAGGGCCGCCCGGCGCTTCAGTTTCGTGCGCATTTCAGCGCTCGAATGATCGCGCCGGCTGAGCAGGCCAAGCGCGTACTGATAGAGCTCTTCCGAGGCGAGTGGACGGGGCAATCGAAAGGCCATGTAACAAAAGTTTGGCAGTGTGAACGGCAAAGTGCAAGCATAGGGTACACTGGCTTTAGAAGGTGCTGTACCCCTTGGCTAACACTTTGTATCTCGCCTGGGGGGCTGCAATCTTATGAGGAGAATTCAAATGGACGAAGACAAAAAATTATCTTATTTCTGCCTGGGCTTAGGTATTGGTGTTGCGGTTGGTGTTTTGTTTGCCCCGAAAGCGGGCGATGAAACGCGTCTACTCTTGCGCATCAAGGCCGAAGAGGGCAAGGACTTTATCAAGCGCCGCGCAGAGGATATCAAAGGTCAGGCCGAAGAATTGGTCGATCGCAGCAAAGATGTGCTGGCTCAAAAGAAAGAGCATATTTCGGCAGCGGTTGAAGCTGGCAAGCAAGCCTATCGCGAGGCAGTTTCCGGCGAGGTTGCCGGGTAATCATTTGGGTCCGCCCAATGCGGACCCAATAAGGAGACAAAAATAATGAACAACGAACAGTTATTGCTCCTACTTGTGCTGGCCGTTAGTATGATTGCCCTCGCCCTGGTGGCGCAGGCATTGGCGCTTTTCGGTATTTATAAGAAATCGAAAGAGCTGCAAATCAAGCTCAATGATTTTTTGCCGAAAGCCGAGGCCTTGATCAAGACCACGGAAGCTTCCGTGGTTGAACTCACGCAAAGTATTGCGGAAATTACGGGGCGGGCAAACGATATTTTGGACTCCGCTAAATCACAGTTGGCCCGCATGGATCTGATGATGACCGATGCTACTGAGCGCGCCAAAGTGCAGATGGAAAAAGCGGAGATGGTGATTGGGGATACGCTTGATCGCGTACATAATACCGTGCTCATGGTGCATAAAGGCATCCTCGCCCCTATACGTGAAGTTACCGGGGTTTCCGCCGGATTACGGGCCGCCTTCAGCGCCATGTTTTCTGGGCAACGCCGGCCTGTGACGCAAGTTACACAGGACGAGGAGATGTTTATTTAATCCCGTGCGGTGGCCAACTGTTCTCCTAGCTGCCGCAATTGCCCCTATATTGTGCGCCGGGCCTACTGCCAAGGAATTTGCACAGGCTCTCGGTCAGACCACGTTCGATAATGCCCAATGTTTTCGCGTGCGCGACATCACCTTCGTGCGCGAGGATCTGCGAGTCTACCTGACTGACGGCTATCTTCTATTTGCAAAGCCCGTCCAGGGCCGCCACCTTGCAGCTTACTATTTTGCAGAGAACGAAGGCGGCGATGGTGAAGTGCTGCTGGTTCCGCCCAATGCCGCTGAACGCACCACGCTTGCCCGTTTTACCGAATCGCCCAACCTGAACGAACATTTCCGTGGAGCCATGCTGCTGTTTTCTGACGCAACCGGGCAGGAACTGCTACAGAAAGTTGCCGAGTCCGGAGCCAAGCCCGACCAAGAGATGGGGCGCATACTTTCAGGCACCTATAACAGTGTTCTGAAGAATTTCTTTTCCAGTTTTGAAATGCGGCTGGTGGGCGATCTACTGGCTGGGTCCGCTAAGCCCGGCATGTTTTTTATGGCACTGGCAGGCAAGACATTGGGCAACTTCGATATTGCTTACGATCCAACCGCGCGCGAGCAAATCACGGTTGGTCAGTTGAATTTCCGCAACAATGTTTCCTACTTTGATGTGTGGGCAAGCTTTGCTGGACGTAGCGTCCGGCAGGGGCGCGTGCCACTCCCTCGTGAGGGTTCCGGCTTCAAAACCGAGCATTACGATATTCAAGCGGAAATTACGGCCGACCTTAAACTCAAAGCTGTAACCACGGCGCGCCTGGTTGTCTCTGAAGATGGCTTGGGGGCCTTGAACTTTGATGTCTCGCGGCAGGTGCGCGTGATATCGGCAAAGATCAACGGGCAACCGGTGGAGTTTTTTCAGCGCGAAAGTCTGCGTTCCAACTTGATTCGAGCCCGGGAAGGTGATGTTTTTCTGCTGGTTCCTCCGCAGCCCCTGGCCGCAAAGCAGGTTCTTGAGGTTTCCATTGAGCATGAGGCCGACGTGATTCGCAATGCCGGCAATGGTGTCTATTTCGTTAGTGCGAGGGGTTCGTGGTATCCGCAGTCGGGCGTGCAATTTGCCACTTACGATCTCAGCTTCAAGTACCCGGTGGCGTTGCAGGTGGTGTCGGCTGGTCAAGTGATTGAGGACCGTACTGATGCGGAAACGCACTTCACCAAGAGACGGATTTCCCAGCGCGTTCGTATGGTTGGCTTCAACCTTGGTGATTACAGCAAGGCGACGGTTACACGCGGGCCTTTGACTGTTGAGGTTTACGCGAACCGGCAATTGGAAGCGGCTTTTGCCCGTCGAACACTGCCTGCTGTGGCCGTGCCTCCACCCTTTCCCCAACAACGGCGTAGGAACGAGCAGATGGCCTCAATGCCGATGGATGTGGCTACTGCGCCTGATCCGGTGAACCGGGCTCAGCGGTTGGCAACTGAAGTGGCCGATATTTTTGCGATGTTCCGGGAACGCTTTGGAGAGCCGTCGGTCCCGCAATTGAAAGTTTCGCCGATTCCCGGCACGTTCGGCCAGGGCTTTCCTGGATTGATTTATTTATCGACGCTCGCCTATTTGAATGCAGCCGAACGTCCGCCCATTGTCGGTGATGCGCCCATGCAGGTGTTCTATTCCGACCTCTTGCATGCCCATGAAGTGGCGCACCAATGGTGGGGCAACCGCGTGGCATCGAGCGGTGTTGGGGACGACTGGATGATGGAAGCTTTTGCCAATTACAGCGCGCTGCTTCAGTTGGAGCGCAAGAAGGGGACCAAGGCTCTGGATTCCATTCTGGCTGATTACAGACGGCATCTTCTGCACAAAACTGAGGACGGCCAGACGATCGAAAGTGTGGGTCCTATTCAGCTCGGGCTGCGGCTGGAGAATTCACAATCCCCCGAGGCCTGGCGGATTATCACCTATGAAAAAGGTGCCTGGATCATGCACATGTTGCGGCGGCGGTTGGGCGATGCGAATTTCTATGCGCTGCTGCGTCAGGTTTGTACCGATTTTGAAGGCCGCACCTTGACCACGGAAGCTTTCCGGACGCTGGCCGCTAAGTATGTGCCTAAAGGTATGGGCGATCAGAAGTTGGAAGACTTCTTCGACCATTGGGTGATGGGGACGGGGGTTCCAGAAATAGAGCTTTCCTCGAAGACCGTGGGCAAAGCGCCCAATGTGAAATTGCAAATCGTGATTAAGCAGAAGAAGGTGGAAGAAACTTTCACCACACTTGTGCCGGTGGAAATTCAGTTTGCTGGCGCAAAGAATCGCGTGGAATGGATTCGTGTGGATGGGGCTGAAACTGAGTTTGAATTAAAGCTGCCGGCAGTGCCAACCAAGGTGCTGCTTGATCCAACCAGCAGCGTTCTTTCGACAAAAAAATAGACGGTGAAAGGAGGATGCAGTTGCGAAAAAGTATCTTAGGGTTTACTGAAACGATATAACTTGATGAGCGGGCTCTAAATTAGTGGACAACAAATTACTTGCCGAGCCGCCATGCGCAAGCATGCGGTTAG
>JBBRJC010000051.1:0-11990 GCA_038220135.1 Bryobacterales bacterium
GTGATGCCGTGTGCAACGTAAAGATCGGCCAGCGACTTTGTGCGCACCATCCACCAGTTGTAAATGAGGCCGCATGCCAGGCCGACTTCCCAGTAGGGACCGTGCTCACTGGCGAACAGCACTGCGGTGATCAGGAACGCACCGGTTGCGTACCGGCCCAATTCGACCTTTTCAAAATCCTGGTCGATCAACCAGCGCATCAACCAGCCACGCCAGAACAGCTCTTCCAGAATCGGGACGAGCAGTGCCGCGCGGGCAGTACGCAAAACCAGCTGAAACGGGTTGGAGAGTAAGCCCGGAGGCATGGTGGATTCCAGCTTTCCGGTGATTGAGTTTTGAAAGAGCCAATGCGTGCGGTAGCCGGGAAACAGGGCGTCCGGGCCGATCCACAATAGAAATACACCAACGCCGAGGGCAATCGTGCCTAGGGGGCTCACCATTTTCAGGCTTACCAGATGGCGGCTAAAATACCAGATGGCGGCAGCAATTACGACGAAGCGGATAATTTGCTCTACATCAGGCGGTACGGGCAGATATTTGCCTAGGGCCAGGAAGGCGATGAAAACCAGAAACGGGCCGATGTAGGCAGTGGTTGGGTTCTTGATCAAGGTTTGGTTCCTCGGATCCAATTCAGGATGGTGTTGTATTCGGGCGAGCCGGGTTCGAAGCGGATGCCGCCACCATGGGAAAGCTTTTTAGCGGCAATGGTGCCCTCGCTTTCGGCGTCGGTGGTAGGCTTGCGCAAAATCAAGCTCTCTTCAGGGTTTTGCAGATCGATCACTTTTTGCGCTGATCCTAATGTGCCGTCGAAGATGGCGTGGGAGGCGTGGCAGTGGACGCAAGCGTAGCCGTCCTTGCCGCGAGTGGTGAGGATTGGTTCCACATAGCCGCGGAAGTAAGCATCGTCCGGGCGGGCGGTGCCGGGTCCCAGTGATCGGAGGGGGCCGCCGCCGGCGCGGGGCTCAACCGGGGCTCGGCCTGCGGCGCGCAGAACAGGCAGCGATTGCGGCTGACGTTCTTTCAACTTGGCGAAGATCGCTTCACGGGGGGCTTCCGGTTTGCCAGCCAGCTTCACTACTTCGGCGAATGGTGCGTCGCGCAGTAAGATGGCGGTTTGCTCGGCTAAACGGCGGGTGTCGGGATCTTTCGAATCCAGATAAGGGGCGAGCGCTTTAGCCAGGCGGTCATTCGATTTGCCGAAGAAGACAATCTGTTCGACATCGTTTCCGATGCGATTATACGTGGGTTGAAAGGGCGTGGAGAGATCAGCTTTTAGATCGTAGACATCGGCGCGACGGAGTTCAAATTCGGTGAGGGCCGAAAGGAGCAATTTTACATCATTCGGATTTCCGCGATCGAGCACTGTTGCAAACTTTTCGGCAAGGCGCGCTTCGATACCCAGGCGGCCTTCGATTGCCCGCTTCCGATCCGTTTCATTGCCTAAAAGTGGGACCCAGTTGTTGTAGAGATAGCGGATATTTTCGTCGGCGATGTTGTAGATCGCTTCCTTCAAATTGCGGATCGTGGCGGGGTGGTTGACATTGCCCAGAGCGGCGATGAACGTGTCTTCAATGCGGCCTTTCACCTTGGCATCGGGTGTCCAGAACCAGAATTGGCTTAGGCCCTTGAAAGCTTGGGTTTGAATGGCCCAGGAAGGTGTGAAGGCACTGGTGGCGAGGGCTTCAGCGAATTCGGGCCGCTTGGCAAGCGCTGAAAAATGCGTGGCGAAAACGCGGGTTGCACCCCAGCGGGCGCGTTCGTGATCGCTTTTCAGAGCTAGCAGCAGCGGTGCAGAACGTAATTCGGGATAGCGACTGTACATCTGACGCACTGCCCAGGCGGCGGTGCGGGATACCATTTTGCTGGGGTCCGCAAGACTGCTGACCGCAAGATCCAGATCGAGCGAAGTGCGGCCAATACGGCCGAGGGCTTCAAGCGCCTGTTGACGGATTAGAGCATCGTCGCTGGAGGCGGCTTTGCGCAGTTGCTCCATCGGCACCCCGGGCGCCCAAACATTATCAAGTGCTGCCAATGCAGCGCCGGCTTCCGGGGGAATCTGCTTTACTTCCGGTGCACCCCAACCGGGAGTGCGGGCGGCTTTGGGGAAATAGGAGCTAAGCCCGAGAATGGTCATTTGTGTTTCGCGAAACGGGGTTCGGAAATTTTCAAACGACTGCAAAGGATCGAGCCAGCCACCGAACGATTGCTGACGGCTTAGCAGGTACTGAATCGCTTTTTGGACTTGCTGATTTTCTCGCGGTATCCCGGCCGTGGCAAGCGTCCAAAGCACATGGCCTGTTTGAAATTCAGCTTCATGCTCCTTCAACGCAAAGTGCATGGACCACTGGCCGGAAGGACGTTGCAGAGTTAAAAGGCGCTCGGCGTTGCGGTTGATTTTCTCTGCGTGCCGGGTTTTGTCGATGGCGGCCAAGGCTAGCGTCTGGTAGCAAAGATCGATCAGGTTTTTGTGGTCGTCCTGTTCGATTAGTGCGGCGATTTTCGGATCTTTGGTAACTTCCCAGGCATACCACGCAACTTCGTAGGTGCTGACCAGCGGCGTGTTGCCATTGGTTTCGTCGTTAGGGAGTTTAGTGCGGTCCTTGTAATAGAGAGCGATATATTCAGCGACACCCTTATGGTAGGCCGGGCGCGGAGTTTGGGAAACCTGCTGTTCGAACACCTGCGCGAGATGGCTCATGCGGCTGAGCACATTCACTGGTGCGGAAATTACGCGGGCCCAAACGGCACCCTGTTCTTCAAAACCATAGAACGGGCGGGGATTGTTATAGAAGCGCTCGGCCAAAAATTGCTGCTGCTGGAGGTAGTTGAGATCGTAGCCGTTGCGCAAGCCGTAGAGTTGGGCACGTTGCGGGAAGTGGGTGGCGTGGCAGGCTACGCACAGTGACGTTTCCTGATGAACGCTAGCGACGCGGTCGATCACGCCGCCGCGGCGGGGGGTATTGGCATGCCAGGAATCGCCGGAGGCAATAATGAAATCGATAGCGGTTTGGGTGGCCTTTTGCGCATCGGTATAGGGCGGCGGGGCGTAGGTGCGCGTGCGGAGTTTGTATTCAGGGTGGTTGGCCGCAACCCGAATGAAGTAAATACCGGGCTTGGAAAGTGTACGGACGGTGAACTTGTTGCCGTTTAAGGCTTGTACTTCATGTGGAAGCGTAACAGGATCTTCCCCGTCATTGAACGGGACCGCTTTCTCCCCATCGAGACGCCAAACGCTGATGTCGACGGGAATGTTGTCGCGCTCGGTTAGGTCAAGCGAAAAATGGACCAATTGTGGAGTGGCTGAAGTGAACTCAAAGCGGAACCAATCGGTTTTGGGATCTGCTATCGACTTTCGCGATGATCCGGCTACTTCAGGCAGATAGGGCGATTCGTCACCGGAGGCGAAAGTGGTGCTGTTAAGGGCAACTGGGTTGGCATCTTCCCAGCGGTTGTTGGGCTCGAAGGCGATATTTGTTGGACTGCCTAAATCGGTAACCTGGAGTTTGAAGCGAATGGCACCTGCCGGCAGGTTTTCCTTGATGACGCTGAGGGTATCCTGACCAGTTGCGCGAAAGACAGTGTAAAGATCCCCATCACCTGAGTGCAGAGCTTTCTGGACTACTGGTTTATTGGATGCAGTGAGCGTTGTGTTCAGACGGCCGGAGGCCAGGCGGCTTGGCATTTCGACGGAAAGCAGAACGCTGTAGAGCTTGCCTGCCGTAAAGGTGGGCAACTTGGGGCTAGTCGTATTCAGATCACCAGTAATGGTTGCAGCGAGTGCAGCAAATGAAAAGGCAAAAAAGGGTAGGACCAGGCCTACCCTTCGAAGAAAACTAGCCATATCAGGATTTTAGCTCAACTTTTGCAAAAGAGCCTGAATGTCCTTAGCATCTTTTTCTGCGGGCTTCGAGCGCATTGCTGCGTCCAGAGCTTTGCGGGCAGAAACTTTGTCTCCACGTTGCGCGTAGGCCATGGCCAGATGGTATTGGAACACAGCCATATTGGCGTGGTTCGGATACTTGCTGATCAGTTCGCTGAATACATTGATCGCGTTATCGGAGAGGTTCTTCTTAATGTAGATCCAACCAAGGGTATCGGAAACGTTGGGGTCGTTGGGGCTCTTTTGCTTGGCGCGTTGTGCCAAGGTAAGAGCCTGATCGAGATCACTGCCATCTTCGGCGATCATGAAAGCGAGATTGTTGAGCGCGACGATATTATCGGGCTGCAACTTGAGCATTTTGTCGTAAAGCGGACGGGCTTGTGCGCGATTACCTTGCGCATGCAGAAGCATGGCGAGTTCCGAGTATGGCGTTGGATCGTTGGGGATCAGTTCCACACCACGGCGAAGATGTTCGATGGCGTTCTTGATGTCGCCCTTATTGCGGTAGGTGATACCGAGGCGAACGTGCATCGGACCATCTTGCGGATTCTTTTCGAGAACCTTATTGTAAGCGGCAAGAGCTTCGTCGAGTTTGTTGCCACGAACGGCGATATTGCCAAGAGCAATGAGCAGGTTAATGCGATCAGGGTGAGCGCCGATTTCCTTCTTCACCATGCCGATTGCGCCTTCATAATTACCCTGAGCCATGAAGGTTTCTGTCATACCCATCAACCCGCGAATATCTGGCGGAGTGGATTCGTAAATCTGACGGAATTTCTTTTCGCCTTCAGCAAATTTCTTTTCCTGGAAGTCAATAAATCCGAGCTGATATTTGGCGTCGTTGGAGTTAGGATACTGCTTCAACGTTTCTTCCAATTCGATGCGAGCCTGCTTGAATTCTCCGGTTCCCATTAGTGCGGAGGTACGGATGAGGCGGCCACTAATATTGTTGGGGCTGAGTCCCAGAATTTCGTTACCAGAAGTCATTGCATTAGCCCATTCACCGCGGCTCAACTGAATTTGAGACAAAGCAAGGCGAGGTGGAACATAGTCTGGACGAAGTTTGATTGCATCCTGAAATTGTACTTTTGCTGCTTCCGGATTACCTTGCTGCAACAGAGCGCGGCCAAGGTTAAAACGGAGCACAAAGTTATCGGGCATCTTTGAAACGACCGATTGCAGGTCTGTGATGGCCGTGGCCTGTTCATCCGGCTTGCCACCGTAAAGCTTTAACGTGGCGCGCATAGCGATGGAATCGGGATCCTTTGGATCTTCCTTGATCAGCGCTTCCACTAGTTGCAGTGCTTCGGGGACTTTAGATTGGGCCACCTTAACTTCAATCATTCTTTTCAGGAACGACCGCCGATTCACCTTGTCGTTCTGCGCACCCTGTTCATAAACCTTGCTCGCATTGTCAAAGTCCCGAGTACGATAATAGAAGTCGCCCACTAGCTGATAGTTGTTGAAGAACGTCTTGGGATCGGCAAGCACTTTGTTCAGTGTTGCTTTCATCTCCGCTTCTTTCCGCGAAAGGAAGTAGTGGGTAGCCAGATTAATATAGAGGCTGCCATCGGTCGGGTTGTTTGCAACCTTATCCGTTAGGATTTTTTCCGCCAACTCAATTTTCCCGGCGCGGGCGTAGGTGGCGTACAAATAATCGTAGGCGGGATAATACCCTTTGTTCTTCTTGAGCAAGTCAGTAAGAAGGTTCTCGCCTTCCTGTGGTTTTCCGGTTGCATACAAAGTTTGAGCCAGGATAAGAACCAGACCGGGTTGATCTGGCTTGGCTTCGTTGGCAGCCTTAAACGCAGCATATGCACCGTCGATGTCTTTTTCAGACAGGGCAAGATAACCATTCAAACGCAAGGCATCGAATGATTTTGGATTCCGCTTCGACAAACGGTTGGCAATGTCTTTCAGTTCCGGCAGCAGGTTCTTGAATCGCTTGGTGTCTGCCAAATAGGCGGTCAAGTAAAGATCAGCGAGCTTACTATGGGCGTCGTTGTTTTCCGGCATCAATTCAACAGCGCGGCGTAAAGCCTGTGCTGCTTCGGCGGGACGGCCCATTTTCAATTCGGTGAGACCAAGTTTGTACCAGCCTTCGCCATAGCGCATGTCCTCTTTGAGGGCACGGCGGTACATAATGGAGGCTTCTTTAAATTTGCCGTTGTCGTAATACTTATTGCCGTTGGTAAGATGCTTTTTCTTACGCGCGTCTGGATCACTGGAACAGGATACGAACGCGAACAGCAGGGCCAGCGTGAGGAATAACCGGAGAGCTTTCATAGTCTTTCTAAATTGTTGGAGCTTTATACACTATCCACTTCACCACAAAATGAGACGGCGTGCAATGAACCGCCGGTTCTGTACTGAGCCAGGGAGATATTCCCTACTCAACCTATTCATTCGTTAGGGTTACCGGATAGAGAATTACTGCACTGCGATAGTTGGAACCAGTACACCCGTCAATGGACTATCGACACTTCCGATGCGAATCATTACAGGCAGAGCCTCACCTTTTATATGAGCTCCAGGAACGCGCATATTGATTTGATAGAGACCAACAAAGCCGGGGGCGAATCCGCTCCAATCGACAATGATTTCAGCTTCCTTGTATCGGTAGTCACCGAAGAACACTTTCAAAGCATCCGTTTCGATGAGAGTGGTGGAAGGAGCCGGGCCCCCTGCGGTAAGTTTGGCACCTTTGGGAACGCCCAGGCCAACGGCGTACATGACGATCGGTTCATCGCGCCTGGCTTGGTTCTTCTTAGAGATGCGTTCGCCATTTGCTTTGAAAACAAGAGCTTCTTTCGTGGTTGGATCTGCAAGAACCGCAGGTGCATACTTGGCGATGGTTAATGCCGTAGAGGTAGATGCGATTTTCTTATCGACGTTTCGGACAACTAAGGTGTTACGGCCAACGGCGGTGTCAAAAGGAATCACAGCGTTAATTTGACCGGGAGAGGTCATCAGCAAGGGAAGTGGAACCTGCCCAAGCGTCAGGCAAACGCCGCCGAGGAATGTCGGCAACGGCGAAGTGGAGGCGGTGGCGGAGGCACCCAGATTCTGACCAAAGATGGAAATCAGGCCATTGGGCGATATGGTCGTATTATAGCTACCAACATTCACCACACCATTGCGGGCAGGAACAGGACGATCGGTGACGAGCGGTACATCAATGGGAATAATGCTGAGACCACTGCTGGTGATAGCATAAGCCGTGTTATCGGCGGTATCAATAGCGAGGGTACGCGCATCCACGTTGGTTCGCGTTGTTCCTACAATCTGGCTTAGTGGACCTTCAAGAGCTGGGGACGAACGCATGGTGTTGCCGGTATTCACGTCGACCAGTTCAATCACCGGCACGTCCAGCATGAGTGCATTAGCATTGGCGCGAGCGGGTTGGCTGAACCGAGCGTAGGTAGTGCCGCCGGCGTTGGCCACTGCGGAAATTGACCCTGCGGTTGTAGTGCGGGTTTGGATTCCACCGGCAGACCCATCTGTACCGCTAATGGGCGACAAGCTTTGGTTTAGCACGAGTCCGTTGGCAACAAAATACTGGCCGCGAGGACCGGCAGTTACCGGGCCATAGTATCCAGTAATGGGCGCAGAGGCTACCGAACGTGCCTGCACAAAATCGTCCACACTGGCATCATACAAGTATGCATTGCCATTTCCGGCAAGCAGAAGCGCGAATTCACCATTGGGAGTTGCGGCCATCGAACGGGGAGCGGCGATTGTTGCGGTGCCGATAATCTGGCTGGTGGGACGGGGAACAAGTTCGTTGCCGACCACGCGCCACAGCGTGCCATTGCTCATCAGGGCCAGTGGACCACGCTGAGTAGAAACAATTATGCTGGGCTGAATTGGGTTGTAAAATCCGTTAAAAGGCAGCGGCGGCATTACGATTCGGGAAACAACGGTCAGCTTGTCGAGATCGACGACGCTGATATATTCCGAGCCGGAATTAGCAACATAAAGCACTCCACCATCGGGGCTCATAGCGAGCGAGCGTGGAAGTTGTCCAACTTTGACGGGCTTCAGAAGCTTCTTTGTTGCGGTGTCAAAAATCTCGATACGGTTCATGCCGGAATTGGCAATGTAGAGTTTTTGGCGAACGGTATCTTGCACCATGTCAACAAGTGCTTCGTTAGGGCTGAGACTGGTGTCGATAGGCTGAATACGGCCACGGGCCTCGCTGTTACGGCTATTTTGATAAACGCGAATACGAGGCGAAATATTTACAGACTGAGCGGAGCTGATAATGAAATCGTGCGCAGCCACAGTGCCCAATGAGCGGGTAACAGCGCTGTTGAAGGTGAAGTTGAAAACGGTATTGTTTCCATTGCGGGAAACATTTACACCGGGCGCGGTGTTGGTGATCTGCGCCTGTGCATTGTTTAGACCATTGGGAATTTGCCCATTTGGAACAGTTGGAGCGACGATGATGATGCCGCCGCCACCGGGAATACCGCCACCAGGAAAACCGCCAATGGGAATACCACCAAATCCACCAACTTGGCCAAGTCCGGGAGTATTTGCCGCGCCGCCGAGTGATTGCAATAGAGTCAAAGTGGCTGTTACGCCTCCTGGGGCACCGCCACCGCCGCCGCCGGGAAATCCACCGCCGCCGCCACCAGCGGGCGGAGTCGCTCCGTCATTCACTAGAATTGTTGAACCGGTGCTGCCTTCTGGAGAGGTCTTGCATTGATCGCTGGCCAGTTCAATGGTTTGGACCAGAGGACGCAGGATCGGGTTCTGTGCAACCTGATCCAATGGAATGGTTAGGAAACCTGACTCTGAAATCGTGTAAAGGGTTCTACCGTTTGCGGTAACCAATATTTTACCAGCCAGGTTTTCAGGCAGTTCCAAAGCGGTATCCATGAAAAGGTTATCCGGATCACTGGCCAACATGGTTGTGACGTTTGGCCGTACAGCCGGACTTTGAATGGGAGCTATATTGAATGCCGAATAGATTCTGGAGCCATCCGGTGCAAAGGCGCTACCACCCTGATTTTGCTGCAAGTTAAACTGTTGACCGACGGCAACGAAACCCTGGGCATTTACTGTTGCGGAGAAAGGGAAAAGTGAATTCGCCGCGTTTTGAGCGGCAAGAATGCTGAGCGTGCTGGTTTCAAACAAGCGCAGACCAAGCATGAACCTTGACCCATCTGGTGAGACGGAAATATTAGTGGACAAGTCACCCACTTCACGGCTCTTGGGAACAGTTCCGGATTTGGCATCGTAAACAAACACAACTCGGTTGGCCGCAGTGTAAGCATTCACTCCGATGATTTTTGTGCCATCGGGGGTGGCGACCAATTGGCTACGATTGGCAAGATAAATACGGCCGGCAAGCGGCGGAAGGTTTGGCGCAAGTGGCGGAGGTGGTGCAACAGCGACAGGAACCAATGCCGTGCCCAGATCGACAATCGCAGGATTGTAAATGAGCAAGGTGTTCAGTAGATTGTTCTGACCGGAGCCAATTGTTGTGACCAGCACCCGTCCATCAGAACCAACGCCCACGCCTTCGGGGCGAGCAGGTAAACTTACTTTTCCGACGATAACCAGTTTATCGTTATCAATCACGTTCAAAGATGAACTGTTGTGGCAGGTAACGTAAAGGCGGCTTCCATCGCGCGAAAGTGCAGCGGCCAGAGGAAGAGAATCGGTACGAATTGAGCTGATCACGCGGCGTTGGGTGATGGAGTAAACATCAATGGCGTCGTAGGGCGAAGGGCGAACCAGATAGAGGCGCTGGCGCGGTTCGTCTAGAACCATGTCAGACACACCTCCGGTTACGTTTGTAACAGTTCCGATAGTAGCTGCCTCAACTGTCAGACGAAGAAGAGCGAAAGTTATGAAAAAGCGTAAGAAAAACCGCATTGGTTGACTACTGTAACCCACTTTGCACCTTAAAGTTTCGATTTGGACAAGACTGCGCCGACTGCTCTTCATTGAACACGCCAAATCTGGCCGGGTTGCGGAGTGCAGCCCGGCTATCGACAATTTTACCTACTTTGTAGGATTGCCGTCGGCGTCAATTTTTTGAACTTCCCCAAGATTCAGTGCGCGCACCGATGCTTCAATCTTTGAAAGATCACCGACGATGACCCAATTCATTTGCTCTGGACGCAGAAGAATTTCCGAAGCTGAGGCAAGATCCTTCAAAGTGAGGGCACGCAAATGGTCGGCATAGGTATCGAAATAGGTGTCTGGAAGTTTGAATCGGACTATTTCTTCGATGGCACGAACTACCGAAGCTGAAGTTTCGCGGCTGCCGGCTTGGCCCCGAATTTCGCTTTGCTGAACCTTCGACAATTCTGCGGCATCAATTGGCTTCGTTTTGAGAACTTGGCGAAGTTCCTTCTGTAGCTCTTCGATTGCTTCTCTAGTCTTGCCGGTTTCAACTGGAGCGATTACGAGAAAAGGACGTTGGCCGCGGGTGTTAAAAAGTCCGGTTTGGGAACCGTAGGACCAGTGCTTGTCTTCGCGCAGGTTCATGTTGATGCGGGAAGTGAACGTCCCGCCCAGGGCGAGTTCCACTGCTTGCATTGCCAATTCGGCCGGGTGCGAACGGGGTGGCGCCAATTGGCCAGCGAAGATATTGGATTGCTGGGCACCGGGTTGATCGATCAGGAAAACGCGCGATTTTTCGATCTGCTTCGCTTCGGCAATATTCTTTCGCGGCACTTCCCCGCCCTGCCAGCCGGCAAATAACTTTTCCAACTTGGGAGTGATTTCAGCAAGAGTGGTATCCCCGGTGATGATCAATGTGGCATTGCCTGGCTTGAACCATGTGGAGTGGAATTTGGCGAGCATGTCCCGTGTCAGTAGGCCGACGCTGGCAATGGTTCCGGTTCCGCTAAACGGCTGCGCGTAAGCGTGCCCCTTACCGTAAAGCAGGGTTGGCATCACACGCATGGCGGAAGTGTTAGGGGCGGCTCGTTCGCGTTGAATCAAGCCAATTTGCTGCTGCTTCTGGCGTTCCACATCGGCGGAAGGATAGGCCGGGTGCAGTGCGACGTCGGCAAAAAGCTCGAGGGTTTGATCAAGATTCTGTTTCAGAGACGAGACGCTGAGGTTGGAGTAATCAAGATTGGAATTGGTTTCGAGCGTGGCACCCAGGCGCGCCGATTGTTCGCTAATTTCCAGAGCAGTGCGCTTTGCGGTTCCGTCGAGCAACATTTTGGTGGCCAGGTTGGCCGTACCGGGTGTGACCGACTGATCAGACGCATATCCGGCATCGATCAACAGCTTCAAATTGACAAGAGGCAGGGCGTGATTTTGGGCGAGGATAACGGAGACGCCGTTTGAAAGCCTGGTGCGTTCCAGGGTGGGAAGTTTATAGCCGGGTACTTCACCAGCCTCGGGCATCTTGCTTCGGTCTGTATCCTTAGGGGCAGCTTCAAATTTTGGGAACGGGTGAATTTCCAAGATATACACACCGCTGGAAAGCCACTTTGCTGCGGTGGAGCGGACTTGATCCAAGGTGGCTGCTTGAGTCCACGCAAGTTGCTTTTTAAAGAATGCAGGATCATGCGTGTAAACCTCACCGATGGCGAGAAGGTCACTTTTGCCGCCAAATCCACCGATCCTTTCCGCACCGCGCAGAAAACCGGCGAATGCCTGGGTTTTCGCGATCGCCAATTCGTCGGCTGTGGGACCATCTTTCAGAAATTTAGCCAACTCTTCGTCAATTGCGGCTTCCACTTTGGCAAGATCGACACCGTCACGGGCAGTTACTTCGATGCTAAACATGCCGGCAATTTCAAGAGATTCGTTGGCGACGTTGACAGCAGTTGCAGTCTGATCCTGAAAGATCAGGCGTTTGTAGAGGCGCGAAGTGCGGCCACGGCCGAGGATAGCGGCGGCAAGATCCAGGTACTCGTTATCCACTGTGCCAAATTCGGAAACGTTCCAAACCTTATAAATGCGGGCAGCGGGAACACGATCCTGCGCTACTTGGCGCTGGGTTCCGGTGCGCTTGGCAGGCCAGGCACGATGATGAGAAACCGGTGGGCCGGGCGGGATGGCACCGAAGTACTTCTCCACCTTTTCCCTGGCTGTTTTAGCATCAATGTCGCCGGCAATGACAATGGTTGCGTTT
>JBBRJC010000052.1:0-11981 GCA_038220135.1 Bryobacterales bacterium
CGGTGGTTGCCCAACTAGCACTTTTAGTTTCCGCTGGGAAAACTTATAACGTGGCTTCAGCAAGTAGGACGATATCGGCACTGCAACTGCAATCCTTCGCACTATCAAAGACTGCAGCCATGTGCTGCGCGTTCCCGAAGCCATGCATGTCGCAAGCGTCACCGAAGATTGCAAAGCGGTGGTTGCCCAACCAGCACTTTTAGTTTCCGCTGGGAAAACTTATAACGTGGCTTCAGCAAGTAGGACGATATCGGCACTGCAACTGCAATCCTTCGCGCTATCAAAGACGGCAGCCATTTGCCGCGCGTTCCCGAAGGCATGCATGTCGCAAGCGTCACCGAAAATGGCAAAGCCGTTGTTGCCCAACCAGCCCATTTAGTTTCGGCTGGAAAACTTATAACGTGGCTTCAGCAAGTAGGACGATATCGGCACTGCAACTGCAATCCTTCGAGCTATCAAAGACTGCAGCCATTTGCCGCGCGTTCCCGAAGGCATGCATGTCGCAAGAGTCACCGAAAATGGCAAAGCGGTGGTTGCCCAACCAGCACTTTTAGTTTCCGCTGGGAAAACTTATAACGTGGCTTCAGCAAGTAGGACGATATCGGCACAGCAACTGCAATCCTTCGCGCTATCAACGACGGCAGCCATCTGCCGCGCGTTCCCGAAGGCATACGTGTCGCAAGCGTCACCGAAAATGGCAAAGCGGTGGTTGCCCAACCAGCCCTTTTAGTTTCCGCTGGGAAAACTTAAAACGTGGTATTCGGCAAGTAGGACGATATGATGGATCAGCATGGCTAATGTGATGATGGTGGCCTCGGAAGCCACTCCCTATGTGAAAACCGGTGGACTTGCAGATGTCCTCGGCTCTTTACCCGCCGCCCTTGTTGCTCGCGGTGAAAAAGTATCGGTCGTCATTCCGAAATTTCGAGACGTTTGGCAGGAGGATGCGCAAAGGGTGTGGGACAATCTCCCAATATCCATCGGCCCTTTGCAACTTTCGGCGGAAATTTTCCACGCTGTTCGCAATGGCGTTGACTATTACTTTGTCGGACTGCCTTCGCTCTATGACCGCGCCGGAATTTATTCCACAGCTGGCCACGATTTCAGTGATAATCACATCCGCTTTGGCGCACTTTCAGCCGCAGCAATCGGAATTGCGCGCAATATCGTACGCCCGCAAATTATTCATTGCCACGATTGGCAGGCCGCTCTGGTGCCAGTTTATCTGCGCTTCAAATACAATCATGATCCACGCCTGTTCGGTGTAAAAACGGTTTTCACCATACATAATCTAGGCTATCAGGGCCGGTTCTCCAATCCTGCGCAAATTCTCTACGACCTAGGCCTGGGACCAGAGACGTTCACCCCCGCAGGTTTGGAATTTTACGGTGAAGTCAATTTGCTAAAAGGTGGCCTCATAACCAGCGATTGGCTGACCACGGTAAGCCGCACGTACGCCCGTGAAATTCAGACCGCCGAATATGGCTTCGGGTTGGACGGATTGCTACGGCAACGCGCAGCGAACCTCACCGGAATTATTAACGGGGTCGACTATGCGGATTGGAGCCCTGAGCATGATCCCTATCTAGTGCAGCCTTATTCGCCGGAAAAACTAAGCGGAAAGCAGGCCTGCCGACTCGATTTATTGAAGGAATTCGGTCTGCCCCCAGAAGCGGCAGGTCGCCCAATTCTAGGAATCGTTTCCCGCTTCGCCGGTCAAAAAGGTTTCGATCTGATCGCCGAAATCGCCGATTCGCTGCTGATGGAAAACGTAACATTAATAGCCCTCGGCACGGGCGAACCCTATTACGAAGAAATGTTTGCCCGCCTCGCCGCAGCGCGTCCCGGTAAGGTGGCCGTGAAACTGGCCTATAACAATGCGTTGGCCCACAAGATCGAAGCAGGAGCGGATATGTTCCTGATGCCTAGCAAATATGAGCCCTGCGGGTTGAACCAAATTTACAGTTTGAAGTATGGAACGCCACCAATTGTACGCGCCACCGGGGGGCTGGATGATACTATCGAAGAGGATACTGGATTCAAGTTCTTAGAGTATTCCGGTGCCGCTTTGCTCGACTGCATCCACCAAGCTCTTCGGGCTTACCAGGACCAGCCGGCGTGGCAGGAGCGAATGCGGCGCGGAATGCGCAAAGATTTTTCCTGGAATGTCTCGGCCTCTGAATATTCAGCGCTTTACCGGCAACTGCTGGAGCGTTGAATCCTTTGCGCTTGAGGCGGCATCTATTTAAAAGACGAAACGGAGATTTTTATGGCAGGTCAAAACACTTTAACTTTTACCGAAGCGGCTTTCGATGCCGATGTTCTCAAATCTGAGACGCCAGTACTTGTGGATTTCTGGGCCGAATGGTGTGGCCCGTGCCGCATGCTTGGACCAACAATAGACACAGTTGCCGACGAATACGCTGGAAAAGCGAAGGTTGGCAAACTGAATGTTGACCAGGAAATGGGAATCGCGCAGCGCTACGGCATCCGCGGAATTCCGGCATTGCTCATCTTCAAGGATGGCAAGGTAGCCGGCCAGTTGGTAGGCGCAGTACCAAAGGCTGAAATCGAAAAGCTACTCAACAATAATTTGTAAACTGCATGCGGTGAGGCAGGCATCACAGATGTCTGCCCTCCTCGGCTAACACTGGCAGGCCGCTCGCGGCAATTCCTCATCGGACCTAATCCAGCCACAATCCCAAAGCTGTCAGCCCATCCTTAGCCCAAATCATAAACACAAGCAATCTGTTCTCTCCGAGGGGTGCCCGAAGTCTTGTACTAAGAAGTTGAGGTGGTTCTGTCCAAATAGTCATTTCAAACCTTGATATGGCGTTCAAGAAGATTACTCCCGTTATATCAGCTACTCAAGGTGATCGTAAGGTCGAATTCCTGGCCCAGGGCAGGCGTGCAGCTTAAATTAACGTTTTGCCCCTACCCACTACTCAGAACCGGAATAAATCCCCTCAAAACCCAGAACCGTCTTAATCCAGCCGAAATCCCCCATCCAAGCTAACCCCCACCTTCACCGTACTCCGCACTTCCCCAGCCGCCATCCCCTCCAACAGCCATCTGGAAACTTGAGGCAAGAGAGTATTCGATAGTATGCTATCCACATTGCGCGCCCCACTCTCCACCTCTCGGCAACGCTTCGTAATCCCATCAACAACAGCATCTTCCCAAGTCAAAAGAATACGATGCGTCTCTTCAAGGCGTAGCCGAATCCGTTCCAACCGCAACTTGACAATCTGCTTCAGCGCCTCATCACGCACCGGGTGGTAAGGAACAATTTCCAGCCTGCTCAAAAACGCCGGCTTGAAAACTCTGCCCAGATCTTCCCGCACCACAGCGCGTAACAAATCCGGTTTAACCGGACGCTCCCGCTCCCCGCACAATTTCACAATCGCTTGCATGCCCACATTTGTGGTCAGAATAATGACGGTATTGCGGAAGTCGATCTGCCGCCCTTCGCCATCTTCCATCTTTCCCTGATCAAAAACCTGCGAAAACAGTTCCAGCACATCCGGGTGCGCTTTTTCCGCCTCATCCAGCAGAATTACCGAATACGGTTTGCGCCTGACCGCCTCCGTAAGTACGCCGCCCTCGCCATAGCCAACATATCCCGGTGGCGAGCCTTTCAAAGTGGAAACGCTGTGCGGCTCCTGAAATTCGCTCATGTTCATGCTGATCAGGTTGCGGTTACCGCCGCAAATCAGATCGGCCAACGCGTGCGCCGTCTCCGTTTTTCCCACTCCACTCGGACCACACAAAAGAAAAATCCCAAATGGCTTCGACGGATCTTCCATCCCGGCGCGAGAAACTTCCAATCGCCGCGCAATAGCTTCAACCGCTTGATCTTGCCCAAGAATCCGTTGTCCCAATTTCTTCCGCAGTGCAAGCGTTGTTTCCAATTCGTTCCGAACCATGTTGCCCGTCGGAATTCCGGTCCAGGCAGAGACTACTTCGCTGATCGTCTGGGCGTCAACCGCCACGCGAACCAACGGTGAATCACTTTGAACCTGTTCCAAAACTTCCGCAAAAGTCGTCAAATCATGACGCAAATGCTCACTCGCTTCGTAGCTGTCAGCCGCTTCAATCTGATCCCGCAAATCCCGCACTTTTTTGACCAAAGTGACTTCTTTCAAGTAACGGGTTTCGAGCGACGCCAGCCGCCCTTCGGTATCCTTGTAGCTTTTCCCCAGTTCCCCGAGCCGTCGAAGATGATCGCCCCCGGTGGCTGTTTCACGTTCCAGCACCCGTTTCTCGTGACCGATTTCGGTCAGCTTCCGCTTCAACCGCTCGATCGGTGGGGGTGCGGCATGTTCCGCCAAACTAACTCGAGCGCATGCCGTATCCAGCACGCTTACTGCTTTATCCGGTAGTTGCCGGCCTGTTATGTACCGGTGCGAAAGCTTGACTGCCGATTCCACCGCTTCATCCAAAATGCGCACGCCGTGGTGCTTTTCCAGCGCCGAAACCAAGGCACGCAGCATAATCGTGCAAGTCGGCTCCGACGGTTCTTCCACATTGACCAATTGGAACCGCCGCGCCAATGCTGGATCACGCTCAAAGTACTTTTTATATTCAGACCACGTGGTGGCGGCAATCGTTCGCAATTCTCCGCGTGCCAGCGCCGGCTTCAGAATATTGGCGGCATCGTTTTGGCCAACCTGACCACCAGCACCAATCAGATTATGTGCTTCGTCAATAAACAAAATGATCGGGCTTGGGCTCGATTTTACTTCTTCAATCAGGCGCTTCAGCCTGTTTTCAAACTCTCCGCGAATCCCCGCTCCAGCTTGCAGCAGCGTCAAATCCAGCGCATGAATTGCCACGCCTTTCAGCGGTGGAGGAACATCGCCCTGCGCGATTCGCAGGGCCAAACCTTCCACGATGGCCGTTTTTCCGACACCCGCTTCGCCGGTAAGAATCGGATTATTTTGCCGCCGCCGAATCAGCGTGTCCACAATTTGGCGGATTTCGGTGTCGCGGCCCAAAACCGGATCGATCTTCCCAAGCCGCGCTTTTTCCGTCAAATTCTCTGTGTAGGCGTCCAGATTTGGAGTGGTGGTTTCAATTTTTACCACCGCCACCAGGGCTTTCAGAAGTTGTTGGGGCTCTTCGATTGCTTGCTGCGCCGTCAGATCTTTGCGGATCACCTCAGCCGGAAGTTTTCCCAATTCCCCGGAAATATCACGCACCAGCCGTAGCAGATCACCGTTGTTCACCAATGCAAGCAAACATAATTCAGGGCTGATTTGGGTGGCCGAAAATTCAACCGACCCAAGCGTCCATGCCTCAGTCAACATTTTTACAAACGTGGGGCTAAATTGCGGGGTGCGCGCGTTCCCGGTTTTCAATTTGTCCAGACTTCGCCTCAGATCTTCGCCGAGGCTATTCCGATCAACACCCAATAATGTAAGGGTACTCTGCAATTCCCCACCAAGCTGATCTACCAACTGCGAGAGAAAATGTTCAACCTCGATTTCATAATGTGTCCTGGAAATACATAGACTTGCGGCACCTTCCAGCGCGGTGCGGGAGGCGGGATCGAGTTTGGCAATCAACGATTTCAGATTCAAGCTCATGGCAAGGTGGGAATCAGGGATTCCACTTATATTGAATCGGCGCAAATGCCTTAGAACTGTAGTATGCGCTATCTAGCTAGAGCTTGTCCCGTATGCTGGCATTTTCAAAAAAAAGATTCCGCGTGAAAATGATCGCGTTTAAAACGAAACACTTAAGTCGGGCCAGGTTGCCGCCTCCTGGCCTAGAATGCGAGAAGCTCGCCTAATGGTTTAAGTCACGAAACATCAAAACGAGGCGTTTTGGCCATTTTGAGTCAATAAGGCCATCTATGATGGAGTCGGAAATTGCGTTCACCCCCTGTGTTTATTGGCGATTGTTAGCTATGGGCCGAACTCTATCTAAAGTCTGTCTACTTGGTGGCGAATGCTATCGAAACTGTTCAGAACCCCCGGATTTTCCCCACGAAACCCAACCGTATACACGGCAATCTCTCCGCCAGTTTGCGCTCCTGGTTTCGGTCCATCACCAAGAACCAAAATCACTTTCCTACCCTCAATTGAATCAAATTGCTTGACAGTCTCCGCCACAGCTTCGCCCATCGGAGCTTGGCATTTTTTCCTATTTTGGCAGGAGTCAACCAGCGTAGTCCCGTAAGGATTTCCGTACATTGCTGCTTTCAAAACACGGTCCAATTCCGCCCGTGAAGAGGTTGGCGACCGAACCAATCGTACCGTTTGATCCACGGCGACAATAAAAGCCCTGTCGCCCGGACGCAGCAAGCCGTCCAGAAAAGTCTGGATCGAATCCTGGTGCTTTATCATTACTTTTTGTTGCACTTGCGTCGTTTGCAGGACAATTCCAAGCGTCAGCGGTGGTTCCGGGGGGTGATCAGCGGACGCGGCCAACAGAGCAAAAAGCAACAAAGACATGTGACCATAGAATGGGCCAGTTGCCAGTGTTTTACCATAGTCCCAAGGTCGGTTGTTTGCCCTAGATCGTACTAAGCCGTTTTCTCAGGAGTAATAGTGAATCCATCCTTCGCCAAAGCCGTTTGTCTACTTGCCATTTGTTCCCTGCCGGCGGCCGCGATCACCGTCGACGAAATAATTTCCAAAAATTTAAAGGCGCGTGGGGGCTTGGCATCGATCAAAAGTTTGCGCGGGCAGAAAATTGCCGGCCATATTTCGCTAGGCGATGCGGAAGGTCCATTTCGGGTGGAGATGCGCAAACCCGGCAAAATTCGAGAAGAGCTGGAACTGAACGGCCGGCTAATAGTCCGAACCTTGAGCGGCGGAGCCGGCTGGGTCTTTAACCCTTTGCGTGACATGGTTGAGCCGGCCAAATTAGACGCTGACGACGTCCGTAACATGACCACCAGCGCCGATATGGAAGGCCCGCTGGTGGATTATAAAATCAAAGGGAACCTGATCAAGTTCGCCGGCACGGTAAATATTGAAGGCCGGGACGCCTACAAACTGGTGGTGATGGAGCGCAACGGCCGGATTCGGAATGACTACATCGATTGCGAAACCTTCTTAGTGGTGAAATGGGAAGGCAAGCTAACCGAAGACGGCAAAGAATACACCATGGAATCTTATTTTCGCGACTACCGCATGGTTGATGGCTTGGCTTTCGCATTTCTCATAAACTCCTTAACAGTCGAAACTCAACTAAAACAACGAATTGTGATTGAGTCCATTGAACTGAACCCTGCTTCGGACGAGGCGATTTTCGGAAAACCGGCGATCCAATAATTACCCGGCAGTACATTGGGTTGGTCGAAGACGTCATTTTGCCACTCAGATAGGATACTCAGCCCATTTACGATTTGATTAGTGGGTGGGACGCCCGGATTTCCGGCGCCCCGCGGACGCCGTATACGATTTTTTTCGCGTCTTCCATTCCTCCTGTTTCCGCTGGCTATTCGATCCTATATACAAAATAGACTGAAGGTTTACTGCTTGCCCCGCAGCAGGTCTTCAATATCATCGAGCTTGTCTTGCATCATGTGCATCTTATTCGACAAGACCTGAATTTCCGCCTCGGCGCGGCGGTTCACATCGTAATCCATTTCGCTTCGCAAACGGTCTTTCGTGTCCTGCCGGTTCTGACTCATCATAATTACCGGGGCCTGAATGGATGCCAGCATCGATAGAAACAGGTTCAGCAAAATGAACGGATAAGGATCCCAAGCCTTCTGGTTCAGTAAAATATTAATCGCTGTATAAACAACCAGCACCACACCAAAACTGATGATGAATCTCCATGAGCCACCGAATCGTGCGACGTGGTCGGCAAGGCGCTCGCCGAAAGTGGCTTCTTCATCAATCAACTCATTCGGGCTGCGGTTTGAGCGGCCCCTAATCAACTGTTGCGACGCGTGGATCTGCTTGCCCAGCACTGTCAACATATCCATACCGGCCATCGGCTTGCGCTGCAAAAGTACCGTGATGTCGTGCCGGTCAACCTCTATGCAGGTTGTCTCTTCCAGGGCCATCGCCCCGGTTTGATGCGGCGTTTGGTCGAGCATGGAAGCAAATCCGAAAAACTCGCCTGGGGCGGGTTCATCGATGATCAACTCCTGTTGATCTTCGTCCACTGTGGACACGCGAACTTTACCGGAGACCATGACATAAGCCTGTCCCGCCGGGTCGCCAATTTTATAGATTCGCTGGCGAGGGGCGAACTTACGCATTTCAACCTGCTCGGCCAGCACGGCAGCCTCTTCATCGTCGAGCAGTGCAAACAGCGCGACCTGTTTCAAAATTTCAGCTTCACATGGCATGTTAAACAGGATTTCATAAGTCGTCACTGGTGCGCTACCAATCCCTGGAAGGTGATCCGCAATTTTAGCGGTAGGGTGCGACCATTGCAAGTAGTCTGCGCTCGGATTACATCTTTTTCGCCGGTGCCGATACTGGAGAAATTGCTGCCGTTGAAAGTGAGGCCGCAGCCGAACCGACATGCGTGCGGACGGGGATAGCAATTAAGTTGGTATAACCGCATGCTTACGCATGGCGGCTCGGTAAATCTAGTACCTCATTTTGAATTGGGGATGGTTTGATCAATTAAGTTGGTATAACCGCATGCTTACGCATGGCGGCTCGGTAAATCTAGCGACTCATTTTGAATTGGGGGTGGTTTGATCAATTAAGTTGGTATAACCGCATGCTTACGCATGGCGGCTCGGTAAATCTAGCACCTCATTTTGAATTG
Organism: Bryobacterales bacterium; assembly: GCA_038220135.1. Lineage (GTDB taxonomy): Bacteria > Acidobacteriota > Terriglobia > Bryobacterales > Bryobacteraceae > JANXSF01. The sequence continues at coordinate 8,746 of JBBRJC010000052.1, forward strand.
GGGGGTGGTTTGATGATGTAAGGGCTTCAGCATTGTGAAGCCCAGTTGGTCATTCGGAGGTGCGTCCCCCGGTTTTAGGTTGTCAAAGATCGTAGAGGGCTGGATGGCTTCCCTAAAACGTGACCCGTAATTTCAGCCGCACTGTACGTCGGCTGTCGATCCCCTCTTGCGTATAGCTGGTTAGCAACCTGCCAAAGTCGGGATTTCGAATCACATCATTTAATGCTGGTTGCAGGGTTTTCGGATCAACCTTCACGGTGAAGCTGCCAAGATTTCCGATGTCGAAAGAGTTTGGCGCCTTCAACGGGTGGTTCAATAAATTGTTGAAATCTGCGCCGAGATCGGCCCTGACTCGCTCTCCAACCCGGAATACTTTATGTACGCCGAGGTTAATGCCGTATGTGCTGGGTCCGCGAAGGAGGTTGCGCTTGGCGATGTTCGGATCGTCGAGCGCTGAGGCGCCAAATGGTGGCGGCGCAAAAGCATCGGGATTGAAGATTCGATCGCCACTGACTACGTTGGGCGTTCCATTAACCAGGGGTCTGAATGTAGTGCCGGTGAATCCGCCCGTTGCATCGATTGAACTGCTGGCAACATTGCCCGGGAAGACTGGTCCGCAATTGTCGCAAAACCAGTAAGGTGTGAAGCCGGTGCCTGATTTGATGAACATCTGCCAGTTCAAAATCCAGCCGCCGGCGAGCGATTCTGCCCATGTTGGGAGGTTCGCCGCATACTGGCGGCGTTTGCCGACAGGTACCTGATACGAACCGTAGCTAATAAAACGATGCCTTGAAATGAAGGCGTCGGTGGCGAAGTCAGCATCGGGTTTGAATTGATTGTAGACAGTGCCGCCGAGGCTGGAATTGCCTGTGTCTGGAGCACTGGTTTTTTGATCGAGCAAAGTGTAGCTGAAGTTGAAAGTGAGGCCGCTCGAGAACCGGCGGTTCACTTCTAACTGAAGGGCGTTTGATTTGCCATGGCCGATATTGCCGAATGATGTGAGGTAATCTCCAAGCTGAGGAAACGGAAGACGGGCGCGATCAGCTGGCGACAAATCGCAATTTCCGTCGTCAGGGCTGCAGGCTGTAACGCCATCATTGGTGGTTGTTCCGAAGGGGGTGCCGTTGGGCGCGATGAGGTTCAAATCCTGGCCGGAAATCAAGCCGTTCATGCGCGTTCCCAAATAGGAAACACGAATGGCGCTGTTCCATCCAAGTTCCCGTTCCACTGTCACGTTGTATTGTTCGATGCGAGGCGACTGCAAGTTGAACGGCACTGCGTTGGCCGAAGGAAAACCGCTGATGGCATTTTGCACGCCGCCGGTTAGGGGGCTGATGCCATGGGTAGTGCCGGGCCATCCCGAGAGCGGTCCTGCGACCTGGTTGGTCTTTGTCAAGCCTTGCTGGAAGGCGTTGGTGGCAATCGGATCGCGAATGCCTTGTGCCGCAGTAGTTGGATAAAATGTGCCGTAACCACCGCGGAGTACTGTTTTATCGTTCAGTCGGTAAGCCATGCCGAGGCGGGCTGCAAGGTTGTTTCTATCGGTGTTGATCAACGAACGGCTAACGCCTGCTGCGTCGGCTGTAACCACTCCATAATTGACGATGCGTGAATCGAGCAAGTCAATTGTCTTTTGCGAAGGCACCACAAAGCGGCCTTTCCTGCCATTTGGTCCGGTGAAGTTTGGATCGAAATTCACCAACAGATCGTTGCTTTCGATGAATGGAGTGAGCAGTTCATAACGTAAGCCAAGGTAAAGGGTGAGCCGTGAGTTAACGCGGAAATCATCCTGCGCGAAGAAGCCCTGTTCCCAGTTATGCACATCCATGGGCGGGCGGAAACGATTCACAGACGTTACGCTGTTTGCTGGCAGCCCCATTACGAAACGGGCGAAAGCATCGGGGCCGGCACCGGTGTAACTTATCAGCCCTCGAGGATTTCCACGGCCACTGGTGAACCCATCTATTGCGGCATTGCGAACAAAGTCGGCACCTGCTTTGATGGTGTGGCGATTCTTAATCCAGGTGAGAGTGTCACCAAAGGTGATCAGGTTTTGGTCGAGCGGCCGGAAAGTATTTCGTCCGCCATTTGCGAACGCCCTGAAGCCGGATCCGAAGTTGATTGCCGGATGACCGAACGTATCCAAAGCTGAAGCCCCTACCACGGCGCCGTAGGCGGTTATGTCGCTTGCGTCGAAGCCGATGCCGGTAAGAAATTCACGCAATGTGTTGTTGCTTCGACGGAATGTTGGTTGGCGATTGAAGCCACCGCGCACTTCATTGACTAGATTTGAGCCGGATAAATGCGTTTCTGACAGCGATAGAGTTTGGTTGGTGCGTTCATTGACTGTGAGCCCAAGTCCAATAAATGGGCTAACGACAGGGGCACTTTGGCCGTTTTGCGACTGGGCGTTATAGACGGCATACATTTTGTCGCGCGAGGTGAAATCCTTATCCACCCTGATTGTTCCCAGGTTTCTAACAACGGAGCCGGGAACGGAATTGAAGTAGTTTACCAACCGGCCATTGGTTGCGTTGATTGGCGATGCTGTACTGACTTTGGGGAAGTATTGGTTAATCAGATTCTGCGTTACGGGGTTGATGAGCCGCGTTGGAAGACGTGTGAAGCGCAGCCCTAATCCGCCGACTGTGTTGCTGGCGACTTCGGCTGCGGTAAGTGTTACGGCGGCGGGTACAAGCGGCTTGTTGGCATCGCGTATCCCGGCGAAATCGCCCACCCACAAGGAAGGGTGCGGCAATTGGGTGTTGCTGATGTTGACCGGGGCATTGTTGTAACGCCGTTCAAAAGCGGCGAAGAAAAACATGTTCTTCACCTTAGGGATCCGGCCGCCTAAAGAGCCACCGAATTCGTTGAGATTGAAGATGGGATTGGGATAGTTTTGCTGGGCGGCGTTAGGGAGGAAATTTGCCTGCCCGATTTTGTCGCGAAGGTCCCAGGCGGCGAGTGCGGCGTTTTTGTTGTTGTAAAAGAGCGAGCCGTGCATATCCGCAGACCCACGTTTGGTGGTGACGCGAACGTTGGCGATGCCGGCATATTCGGCGGTGAAGTTGTTTGAGAGGACGGTTAGTTCACCTACGGTTTCAAGTGATGGCTGGCTGGCAGTTGGCTGGCCGAAGATGCCGCCGTTGGATCGCTGGCCGTCGAGGGAAAAGCTTGCCCCATAGCTTTGCGAGCCGATGAATTTGAATGCGCCGTCGGCATCGGCTTGGGTGATG
>JBBRJC010000053.1:0-11920 GCA_038220135.1 Bryobacterales bacterium
AGCTACTATTATCTGGTAATTCCTACAGTTGGACTTGCGATTGCCGGCGGATGGGCGGTTTCCGCATCGCGCGTCGCAGGGAAAACCTGGATGGCAATTGCCGCAGTCTCCGCCGCTAGCTACATTGCCGGTAGTGGATACATGGGCCGGCGTGTCGCAATTTACAATTACGAAACAAGTATTACGGCTAAAAAGTTATTTCTCGGCGTTGAACAAGTGGCTCGCTTGCACCCAGACAAAATCATTTTGCTCGCCGGCGTGAGTTCAGAGCAGTTCTGGACCGCAATCGCCGATAGCCCTTTCCGCCTATTGCCAGGGCCGCCGGAAGTGTATCTGACCCCGGATGCGGTAGAAAACATCGACAAGCACCCGGAAATCGGTGACGTTCCAAGGTTCGCAATGCCCGACGCAGCAGCACGCAAAGCGCTCGATTCTGGTGCCGCTTTGGTGTATCAACCGGTAGAAGGAAAGTTGCGGAATGTGACGCCCATTTATCAAATGTTAGCGAGTTCTCGATGGAAAGAGGGGCCACCGGATAGATTAAACGTTGGTCAAAGATTTCTTAGCGATTTCTTAGGCGCAGGTTGGCATCCACTGGAGAATGGGTACCGCTGGATGGCTAAGAAAGCGCGCCTTACAATCTCTACCCCACCCAAAGGTACTACATTTCTCGAAATCACTTGCTACCGGCAAGGAACCGATCCCAGACCTGGGGATCTCACTTTAACGGTGGAAGCAAATGGGAAAATAATGGGAAAAAGAAGTATTTCGAATGCCGAAGGAGAAAGTACACTAAAATACTTTATTCTGCCCTTCCCAATTCAAGATCAAAAGACTAATATAGTGCTTGAAATAGATCGGTCGTTTTCTTACAAGGATGATCCTCGTGAGTTCGGTCTTGTTCTGGGCACTGTTCAATGGAAGTAATTTCTGAACCCGGCGGTACAAGAGCCTCGGCATTGCGAAAAAACCTGCTGATTGTTGCTGGCTTGGCAACTGTAGCAGGAATACTGGCCTTTGCTTCGTTTCAACACGAAGCGATGTTGGCCCGCACCTACAGAATCGGCTACAGTGATATCCCGCCGATCATGGTGCATAACCAAAATCAGGCACCAACTGGATTTGCAATTGATACCGCGAATGAAGCAGCAAAAATCGCGGGCATAAAACTTCAGTGGGTATATTTCCCGGAAGGTGCTGAACTGGCGATGACTCGGGGAAAGGCCGAGCTTTGGCCGTATATTCACAACACGCCAGGCATAGAAAAGCACGTCCATCTCTCCGATCCTTGGTGGGACGCAAGTTATGCGCTCTTAAGTGTTGGTACGCCCGCCACATCGTTAGGTATCAGCAATGCCAGTCTCGCTTTTGTGGACGATTCATTCAACCGCCAAATCGCGCGGACCCTTTTCGCCGATACACATCCCTACCCAGTCAATTCTGAAAAAGAAATGATGGAAGCCCTCTGCACAGGCAAAGCGCATTACGCAATGCTTGGGATCAAGCTGTTAAACATTGAGAGAAATATCCGATGCGGAGACAGACCGATTCGTGCCTTTCCGATTGAAGCAAAAGAACTGGAAGTTTCCATTGCTTCGCGCCCTTCTTTGAACGAAGTCGCAGATCTTTTGCGCAGGTCCATAGACGAACTTATCGTCAGCCGCCGGCTTTCCGTCCTTGCCACCTACTACATGATCCAACCAGTCGATGGCCGCTCACAATATAGCAAGACGGTCGCCTATCAGACCATGAACCGGTATCGGGTGTTGAGTTGCCTGGTAATTTCCTTCGTTATAGTGGCAGCCTTATTGGCACTGGCAGGAATGCGCAGAGCCAAGACAGCGCTTACCACAGTGAATCTAAAACTACAGGCATCGCTAAATACCGAGGCGGCCTCGAATGAGGAAGCCCGTGCAGCCAGCGCTGCCAAGGACCAATTCCTCGCCAACATGAGTCATGAAATCCGGACCCCGATGAACGGCATTATCGGTATGTGCGAGTTGTTGCTTTCCTCGCAACTGGCTCCCGAACAGCACGAGCAAGCACAAACGGTGCGCAACTCCGCACAATCTCTGCTGGAAATTATCAATGGAATTCTTAATTTCTCGAAAGTTGAAGCCGGGAAATTGGTGCTGGAAACGGAAATGTTTGACCTTGAATCGCTCACGTGCGATCTCGCGCAACTTTTTTCGTCCCAGGCGGTGGCAAAGGGGCTCGATCTTCACTATGAGTATCACCCCAGTTTGGCTACCATTGTCGAAGGCGATCCTGCGCGATTGCGAAAGATTCTCTCCAACCTCTTAGATAACGCCGTCAAGTTCACAGAAACTGGATATGTCGGATTATCCATATTGCCCGGGGAAGACGAACGAACCTTTACTTTTTGCATAGACGATTCCGGCATTGGAATTGCCTCCAAGAATCTGGAGTCAGTGTTTGAGACTTTTAGTCAGGCCGACACCTCAACAACCAGAAAATATGGCGGAATTGGCTTAGGCTTGGCATTGTGCCGGAGGCTGGTGAAATTGATGGGCGGTGATCTTGTCCTGGACAGCGCCATCTTCAAAGGATCGAAGTTCAGCTTCTCTCTCAATTTGGCAATCAAGGATCATCAGGCCGATGTACCTCCTATTACGGTTGAACGAAAATTGCTGCTGGTTAGCGATAATACGCGACGATCGCAATGGCTGCGACTGGTATTAGCGAATTGGGGGATGTCAGTAAAAGTGATCACATGTGGTAAGTTGTGTCAGTTACGGGAACCGGGAATGAAGTCACAATTTGAGGGCATCTTGGTTGATGCCATATCGGCTGGAAACATTTACTGGTTTCTGGAGCAGTATGCAAAGGAATTGGATGGAGTAAAGGCTATCTGGCTCCTGCGTCCTGCTGACGGAGCCTGGATCGCTGAGAATCGGCCCCAGGATAAACGCCTGCCATACCCATTTCGATTGCAGGCCTTTCGTAGGTGCTTACGATTACCTTTTGAAACGGCGGCCCAGCAACACGTGCCGGTTCGCAATCAAATTCGCTTCGAGGGGGCAAAGGTCCTGGTGGCCGAAGACAATCGCGTCAATCAAAAAGTCATTTCATCGCTCTTGCAGAGTCTGGGATGCACGGTTAAGGTGGTGTCCAATGGGGAACTCGCCCTGAATCAATGTCTTGCGGAGTCGTTTCACTTGGTTTTTATGGATTGCCAGATGCCCGTCATGGACGGCTACCAGGCAACAGAGATGATTCGGCGCGAATTAGGGAAGCGGGCCGGGGAAGGCAGAATACCAATAGTCGCCATTACTGCAAGTGCGATAGAAGGTGACCGGGCTAAATGCATCGCTTCAGGAATGGACGACTACTTGCCGAAACCTGTGTCGGAAAAAGAAATTGCCCAGATGCTGCTGACATGGATACCCCAATTTTCGACATCTCCTTCCAAATAGGTTATTTTGACACAGCCCGTGTTGACCCAATTTGGGTGTAGTGTGTAACTTTTGCCTCCACCACCTCCAGGAAGTGAACAAAATAGAAAAAAGTACGTCATTCTTTCAAGCAGCCTAATGTTTTTTACAAACCAGGCCGATAAGTAAACACGATGTTGCTATTTCAACAACTTAGCATGTTGAAGGTTTAATGCAAAAAGGTGCGACTCGGCGAAATCTGCGGTGTTTAGGGAGAGAAGAATAGGAAATGGCCCCCAAATTGCTTGACAGGCGTGATATGCTGTTTCCGGAAGCAATTTCTCCCGATGGTCCTGTTACCAGACCTGCCTTGATCGTGTTGCCGAACAGGTTGCGGGCTGGCAGACAGAAATCTTTAGTCTCAGGCACTAAGATTTTTGAAACTTTTCAAGAGAATCGGCGTCTTCTCTTTTGCATCTAATTTTGTAAGATCGATGTGATGGTTGAAGTAAGCCAATCCGATGGAAGCGAACGAACGTTTAGAAAATAAAATAGAGAAAAAGACCTGCAACAAAGGACTTTTAAGGAGGGACATAGTAGCCATGACAAAAACAGAAATGAGTAAATACCGCGAAATCCTAGAGACCAAGCAATCCGAACTATCCGGACTGTTGCGTCACAAGGAAGACATTGCAATTGAAAAGAGCCCTGACGCACTCGATGAAGTGCAGCGCGCCGCAGAGCGCGAACTCGCCATCCGCACACTCGATCGTGAATCGAAGTTGCTGGGGAATGTGCGTTCAGCCCTTCGTCGGATGAACGAAGGTGGATTCGGTACGTGTTTGCACTGTGAAGAAGATATCAGTCCGAAGCGCTTAGCGGCTGTGCCGTGGAGTCCGTACTGCATCTCGTGTCAAGAACAGGCAGATCAACACCAGGATGAAAGCTCCGACGCCTTTGACGACATGCTTGTTTCAGCCGCATAAGGCGTTGTACAACTTTCTAATGGCCCCCGCTTAAGCTTTAAAACTTGAAAGGCGCGGTTTACTCCGCGCCTATTCTTCTTCGAATTCCAGAAACCAACCGACCTGCAGTCCTGTCTCTCCGGTAGCTGTGAAACCCTGGAGTGCACATCGTGCATTCTTCTGAAATATTGATTCTAAATAAGTTAATCCCGGCTTCGATTAATTGACGGCGATTGGCCGCCTTCAAATCTACTTTTGGGTTCGTTTTGCCAGGGACTATTTCGGTTGGTGAGAAGTGTTCAGCAACCTCCTGACCAACTTCAAAACAACATCGGCTGATTCCCGGCCCAATTGTCGCAATCAAATCTTTCGGGCGGCTGCCGTATTCTCGAGCCATACGTTCCACGGCAATCCTGACAATCTCGGCAACAGTCCCGCGCCATCCGGCATGGACTGCAGCAACAACCCGTTTTACAGGATCTGCGAGCAGAATCGGCAAACAATCGGCGGTTCGTATCGATACCCACAGTCCGGGAATATCGGTGACCAAGCCGTCCCCATCACTCTGGCGATCGCCCGGATGTGTAACAGGGCAAACGATGTTTGAGTGAATTTGCTTCAAGGATGCAGTTGGGTCATCGCCTAAAGGATTTTGAGTCGCCGTACCGAAGCCATGGTCCAACCAGACTTGGGATTTCAGCACAGTGCAACGATACACCCCATCAGAATCGAGAATCAAAGGCATTTAAACGGGCTTTTGGATTTGGCCGATCATTACTTGGCGCTTGAAATTTTCAAGCATCGCCTCGTCCAGCCGAACTTCCGTTGGACGGCGAACCAGGGTTTGGGTTTGATCGATTTTGTCCTGCAACTTCATCAAAGCGTAGAACAAATTTTCCGGACGTGGCGGACATCCGGTCACGTAAACATCAACAGGGACAATCCGGTCAACTCCCTGCAGAACGCTGTAAGTATTGAACGGCCCACCGACACTAGAGCATGCACCCATCGAAATGCACCATTTTGGGTCCGGCATCTGGTCCCAGATCCGTTTTAGAACAGGAGCCATTTTCAAAGTGACCGTACCTGCCACAATCATCAAGTCCGATTGTCTGGGGCTGGGGCGAAAAACCTCAGCGCCAAATCGGGCAATGTCGAATCGTGCCGTGGAAGAAGCGATCATTTCCATGGCGCAGCACGCCAAGCCGAACGTCAAAGGCCAGATGGATGATTTACGTGCCCAGTTAAATACGTAGTCAACCGAAGTGGTAACCACATTTCGTTCGAACTGGTTTTCAAGATAGCTCAAAAGTCCCCCAAACTCTTAGGATACTATTTCTGAGCGCCGAGCGATTCCTTATACCAATCCAAAGTGAGCCGAAGCCCTTTTTCAATGGGAAATTGCGGATCGTGACCAAGGTCGCGCCTTGCTGCGGTGGTATCGGCCTGCGAATCGCGAACGTCGCCTTCCCTGGAAGGGCCGAATTGGCAGTCGATTTTTTCGCCCTCGATTTCCTGCAGCATTGACCAGATCTGGTTCAGAGTGTATCGGTTGCCGTTTCCGGCATTGTACGTTTTGCCGGAAACACCCTGCGCCTTAGATGCCTTGATCAAAAGCCCTGCTACATCTTCCACATAAGTGAAATCCCGTGACTGCTCGCCATCCCCATGAATCAATGGAGACTGACGTTCAATCAGGCATTTCATGAACAGACTGAGTACCCCTGAATAGGCACTGTTTGGATCTTGTCTGGGCCCAAACACATTAAAGAAACGCAATGACACAGCTTCCAACCCGAAGCAGTCGTTGAAAACACTGCCATAGTATTCCCCCATCAGCTTTTGCAATGCATAAGGGGATTTGGGCCGTGGAGCCATCGATTCTTCTTTCGGCAACACCAGCGTATCGCCATAAGCAGAACTTGAAGCGGCGAAAACTACACGGCGAACTTTGGCTTCAGCAGCCGCACGATAAACGTTGAACGTGCCATTAATGTTCACGTCGTGCGACGGAACAGGTTCCCGAATCGAGCGGGGCACCGAGGGGATCGCGGCGAGGTGAAATACAGCATCGGCACCTTCCACAATCTTCAGCAAGGTATCGTAATCGCGAACATCATCCTTATGAAATTCAACGCGGTCGCGTACGGCAGCGAGATTCTCTTCCTTACCGCTCAAAAGATTGTCGATAACGGCAACTTCTTGGGCTCCATCTGCAAGTAGGGCCCGAACCAGGCCCGAACCAATAAATCCGGCTCCGCCGGTGACGACAAAACGGCTCATCCAATCCTCTTCAATATGGCGATCTGAGATTCAAGAAAGCGCAGTGAATCGTGCGCGATGGTCTCAGCACCAGGTTTAAAATCAAATGCTTCCAGCGAAACCCAACCCTGATAGTTCAACCGCTCGAGAGTGGCCAAAACGGGCTTAAAATCGTAATCAGCGGTTCCACAATGGGCTCCGTTGATCTCGTTGACGTGAACGTGACGAATCTTACTGAAATGACGTTCGATCAGCACTTCGTGAGGCTCAGTTTCGTTCACAGCATTATGAACATCGAACATGGTCTGCACGGCCGGACTTCCGATTTCATCCACATACCGGGCAGCCTCATCAAGGGACGTAACAACGTCAGATTGTTCAATGGGCAATGCTTCAATCAACAAGGTAACGCCGCGTTCAGCAGCCTGTGGTGCAACGCTCGCCATGCCATCGACATAGCGCCGTGTGGCAACGGCAGGGGTGGAACCACCGGTGGACGTTCGCTGAAATGGTGAACCAAATACCAGAATGCCATTCGGACCCAGATCGGCGCAAAGGTCGATCAGATTGCGGATATGTTTCCAGCTTCGTGCTCGCAATGCATCATCAGGAGTGGTAACGTGCAAGCCTTTTGGGGAAACCATCAGCCAGTGAAGGCCGACAAATGTGAGCCCTTCGCTGCAAATTATGTCGCGAAGTTCTTTGCGGCGAGCCTGACTCACCGTCCATGGATCTTCGGCCAAAGTGAACGGGGCAATTTCAATTCCGGTGTAGCCGGCCATGCGAATAGATTTCGCAGCCTCGGCAAAGTCCCAATCCTGGAACACTTCATTACAAATTGCTTGGCGATAGGTGTAGGGCATGTCTCTCTTTAGTCTAAGCGGTGAACGACCTTAACAGCATCATGAAAAGGTGAGGAGATCGTCTCGTCAGCCTGCCGAAAGTCCCGGCGCTCAATCAGGGCGTTCAGCACATTGCGATCCATTCGCCCTAGATTAATGATCGCCTGGGTGAAATGATGGGGCGCCGAATTCACGCTACCAGCTAAAATGTGGTTGCCTACAATCATGTTTAAAAACGGAATCTCACCGCTACCATTTCGAGCTCCAAGAACCACCATAACGCCTAGTGGGTTCAAACAAGCCAGTGCCTGGCAAGCTGCCTCGGTTGAGCCAGCTGCCTCAATTATTACATCGGCTTTGACCCCACCAAAGTTTACACGATAATCACAACCCATTGATTTCAGCAGTTTCGCACGTGGGCTTTCCCCATCTTCCCGGGACACAACCGTAACACGGGCACCATCGAGCATTGCTCGAAAAGCTGCCAGCATTCCGACAGGACCCGCCCCAAGAACTACAACATTGTCAATTACGCCGCGATGCAACTGCCGGGCCAACTCCCAAGCTTTTTCGACAACGCTGAGCGGTTCCACCAGCACCGCAAGATCAACCAGTTCAGCAGGAATCCGGTGCAGATTGGAGGTCTCGTCAATCACATGAGGAGCAAAAAAACCGTGCAACCCGATAATGCCGCGCTCCACATAGCCACCCGTGATACACAAATCATGCCGTCTGACGGCGCACAATCGGCAAGCAGGAGTGCAACTGTGACGCACCATCGGCACCACCCAGTCTCCCTTTTGAAACTCAGCAACTCCAGGACCAACTGCCGCAATTTGTGCGACAGCTTCGTGCCCTAACACTAGCTTCGATTCCCCGGCAGGCGGCTTTCCAAAAAGAAACAATGAAAGGTCCCGATCTGTGCCGCATACACCTACTTCGGCGATGCTCAACAACGCTTGACCTGGACCAGGGGCAATGGGTTCAGGCATTTCGCAAAATTCGAGTTTGCGAGACTCGTAGTTCAGTGCCAAAACCTGCATGAATTATTTCTTCCGGCCTACAGCCACAATGCTCAACCCGCCCCACGGCAGAAGTTTGTCGACAAGCTTCCAAAACCAAACGGTCATGTCAAAAATCTTCAAAGTCAGCCTGCTAATACGCTCGCTACCAAGCAACTTTGAATTAAACCACCAGGAAACAGCACCCGCTTTATTCATGGAAAAGGACTCTTCAACCGACAAACCGGCCTGATCGAAAAGCTGTCGAAGTTGCGCATCGGTGAACCGGCGCAAGTGGCCACCCGACTGGTCGAGTGAACCATATAAACCTGGATTATGGGGCGAAAGCACCACTAATCGTCCACCAGGTTTCAAGGCTTTTGCGAGTGCATTCACCGTGGCCTGCGGATCCTTGACGTACTCAAGTACGTTGACGCACAACGCAGTTTCCATTAAGCCGGCAAACTGACTGATGCCTGTTGAATCTTCCGGATCGATCCGCAAAACCTCCACGCTCGGAGTTTTCAGAAAACGATTGCGAAGCGCGTGAAGATATAGCGGATCTTTCTCACCTGCAACATATTGCAAGCGCTTGGACATCAGTCGTCCGGTAAGATTACCAAGCCCCGCGCCAAGCTCCAACACAGTATCTCCAAGATAGGGGCGAAGCACTTTCGCGAGCCAGGAAAGATACGCCGGAGTACCTGTTAGATTGTAAAGGTGACCACGGTCGTATGGTGGCATGTATAAATCATCAATCAGCCAAAAATAGAAGATGACGCCGAACGCTTTGACCCCATCACGCCAACCAATTTTCTTGCCCTCTTCGTAAGTGCGTCCGTGATAGCTGATGGGCACTTCATAGATGCGCAGCTGGCGTTTGGCGCACTTCATGGTGATTTCAGGTTCAAAGCCGAAGCGATCTGAACGGATGGGAATGCTCTTGATCAATTCCGTGCGAAACGCTTTGTAGCAAGTCTCCATATCGGTGACATGTATATTAGAAAACATGTTGGACGCCAGCGTTAAAGTTGCGTTGATTTTTGTATGCCAATAGGGGAGAACGCGGCGCTGCTCGCCGGTAAGATAGCGGGAGCCGAAAACGGCGTCAGCACGGCCATCCATTAGTGGTTTCATCAACACTGGATATTCGTTGGGATCGTACTCCAAGTCAGCATCTTGAATGATGCAAAAATCCCCTTCAGCCATTTCGATCGCTTTACGAACTGCGGCACCCTTGCCTTGATTGAAGGGCTGATGGAACAGGCGATACCGAGGATCACTGGCAGCGATCCGCTCCAATATTTCCGACGTTCCGTCGGTAGAACAATCATCGACAAGGATTATTTCGCGATCAAGGCCTTCAGGTAATGGAGCATTGAGCACCAAAGCCAAACTGCGCTCTACAACAGTTCGCTCGTTATAAACAGGGACAAGGATGGAGAGCAACATTATAATTTTCTCGCAACAGCTGCGTAATCGAGGGCACCGAAGAATTGCTCGCGAAAGTCTGCAGGAAGGCTGGCAAGCGACGGCATGCTTTCAATGGCAGGCGAAAGCGGGATCACTTCGATTTCCCCAAAGCCGAATTCTTCCAAGTAGAAACCAAGCAATTGGGGCGGAACGGGCCTCACATGCGTCGGATCAAGATAAAAATGTGTAGCAAATATAGCCAAGCATTCTGGATTCGGTGTTTCGATAGCAAGTACACCATTCCGCGCAGTTTTCCGGGAAAGCAGTGCGATCAATTTCGGAAGCTCGGCGGGCTTCAAATGCTCCACTACTTGCGAACAAAAGATGCCATCAAAACTGAGGTCCGGCTGCGCTTCAAGAAAAGCGTACATGTCGGCCACTTCTGCGTTAAGCCCCTTTGACCGGCACAGCGCGATCGACTCTTCATGCAGATCAATGCCACGCGCCCCAACACCGGCGTCACGCATTTTTTCGAGAAATTCTCCACGGCCACAGCCAATATCAAGCACGTTTGTGCAGCCTGCGAAATGCGGTAAATAAATATCCAGATTGGTGCGGATGCGATCTTCAGTGCCGCGGAAACGTTCAGCGAACTGGAGCACATCGTAATCTTCCTGCGCAGGCACAGCAACGGACACAGCGGCTGCTGGCGCGGACAAAAATGCGCGCTGCCGAATCTGCCGCAGTTCATTGTAAATTAGACGTTCATATTCAAGGCGGATCTTCTCCAGATCCTTCCAAAGACGCTGTTGAATGTCGATGTTGGAGCGATCCAGTGCACCAGTAAAATCGTTATGCTGCGACTTGGAAATGTCACGAAAGTTACCTTCCATCAACGTTGCCCGGTGATTGAAAGCAGCTTGTAAATCAGCAAGGCCTCGCAGAAATTGCACTTCGTTTATGGAGAGTTTACGCTCCCATTCCTTGCGCCATTCCTGCCAATGCACTCGCACATCAGCCAGTTCCCGTGCTTCGTGAACCAGCCCTTGCATTTCTCCGCGCAATGCATTCAAGCTTTCTTGCAATTCGAACAGCCTGCGTTCCAGAGCTTCCCGTTCTTCAGCCGTTCGATTGGACAACACATGTACGGCCCGATTCAGTTCATTCATCGACTCTATCGATGCGTTGATGCAATTCATCATTCCGCGATTGAACTCAACTTGCTCGCGAACGTGCCAATCAAGAAGGCGCGACAGGAATCGCTTCCATGCCTGCGCCATGTTATTAATCAACCCTGGCGGGCGCGGATTTACTGTTCCAATTGCGGCAACCTTCGATTCAGCAGCATCACGCGCATGCACCAGCGGCATCAGATCGGCAAGTGGCACAGCCATCGGAGCCGATCCGGTTGGATAACGTGAAACTACGCGATCACGAATCTCCGCAATCGCCCGTTGCAGTTCAGCCAGTTTGTCAGCCTCAGCCGCCACGCTTGCCTCGTTTGTAAGTTGCCGTAATCTTGGAATAAACTCCACCGCGCGGAGTAAATTCGCCAATCACCGTGGCATTGATTGGTTTGGCTGCGCGAACAACATCGGCCAGAAAACGATTCACCACATTTTCCTGAAAGATGCCTAGATTGCGGTATTCCAACCAATACATCTTCAAAGATTTCAACTCCAGGCAAACCTTGTCCGGCGTATATCGAAGAGTTAAAGTGCCATGATCGGGCAATCCTGTTTTCGGACAGACGCTGGTGAATTCCGGAGTTTCGATTTCAATTTCGTAATTGAGAAACTGATTCGGCCAAACCTCAATTTCCGGCAACTTGGCATCAAGCCCAGCCGAGGCGTGCTCATCTGTATAGGCTTTTTTCTTACTCATTTTTGCTCCAGTGCGCGCGCCAGGTGATCCAGGAAAAGACCCACATCAGTGACAATGCCGACAGCCTGTCCGGTACCTCGATCGCTGACTTTGGTAGCAACCGCTGGATTGATATCGACGCAAACAATTTTCACCCAGCTCGGCAACATGTTGCCCGA
>JBBRJC010000054.1:0-11559 GCA_038220135.1 Bryobacterales bacterium
ACGGAGCTGGAAAGCGAAGGGTAGATCACATCGTCACCATGGGCGGTGATCGACGATGGAGGCTTCATGAAAATAAGCGGTTCGGTAGGAATCGCGTTGCCCAATTCCTTGGCGTGGTCAGCATAATTTCGGCCAACGCAAACGATCTTGGTAGGTGAGCAGGGTGGCAGCAAACGCACACTGGCCAACTTGTAAGTTGCCCCGCCAGCGGTAATCACGTCATCTTCCAGCGTGCCATGCAACACCAGGGGCGAGGCGTCGGAAATGGTGGGCGGCACGGTTAGGTCGAGACTAAATCGGACGTGCTTTGTCATTCGGGTAACGTGAACTCCTGTGTCTGAGATTTTTCGCTTTCATTGCCGGTCGTGTCAACCGACGATACAGCGTAGCGATAGCGTTTGCCGCGCACAGCGGTGCGGTCTGAATAAGACGTGCTGGTCACTTCCTGCGCCAGAATCGCAAGCGGGGCATCGCCTTCGGCACGCCAGATGCGATACAGTTTCCAATCCGGCTCCAGATTTCGATTCCAGCTTAATTCTATACTGGCAGAGCCCGAGATAATGCCCAGGCCTGCGGGAACTGCCGGTGGAAACGTGTCGGCCAGTGTAAATTTCACCGGTTGCGACACCAGGCTGTCTACCTGTTGGCGTTCATTCAAAATGCGGAAACTTTGCGCTGTGTAAGTGTACGATTTGCCTACCTCAGCAGTGGTATCGATGTAGCTTGCCTCTTTGGTTTTTGCAAGTAACGTGTCCCCGCGGAAAATACGATATTCGGCTTCGGCCGTTGCTTGCCAGGTGAGGGCAACGCCTTTCACATCGCTCTTTGCGGCAAGCTGAGCGGGCGGTGGCAATGGGGCAATTACGGGGATTACGACAAAGTTGGACCACTGCGAAAAGCGGCGCCGATGGCCCTGTGTGCGCACGGCCATTACGACTTCCTGACCAACCCAATCGGCTGCGGGCAGATCAATTTTCAGCGCTAGTTTTTCGCTCTTAGGCACATCAATGAGGCGCGCTGAAGAGGCCCAGACATCGACGTTAAAATCTCCAGGGTTGGATTTACCGGCACGCAGTTCAATGGCGGCGATTTCTTTGGGAACAATCCCATCGGTATTCAATTCCGGCTTGGTGAAATTGATGATTACCTTGTCGCCCTGCTCGGTTGCGCGAAGGTCCTTCACAGCTAAAGGGATATCCAAAGTAGGCGGCAACGGCGCACCGATATAGCCGCAGGAGGTTAGAGAAAATGCGAAAAGCAGGAACAACCCGACGCTTTTCCGGTGCTTTGAACAAACTGATTCCGTTTGCATTTTCCTATTTCGTGACATGCCTTGGAGCTTAGAGAATGTACTTGCTCAAATCCTGGTCTGCAACAATGGACGCCAGTTGTTTTTCGACGAAGGCCTTGTCAATCTTGACGGTCTTCTTTTTCAGATCAGGAGCATCGAAAGAGATATCTTCCAATACCTTTTCCAAAATAGTATGCAAACGCCGGGCGCCAATATTTTCAGCGGTTTCGTTTACTCGGCAGGCAAAGCTGGACATCGATTCCAACGAATCGTCGGTGAAGGTAAGCTTCACGCCTTCGGTTTCCAACAGTGCCATATACTGCTTGATCAGCGCGTTTTTCGGCTCCTTCAAAATGCGCACGAAATCGGCTTGGGTAAGCGGTTTCAATTCCACACGAATCGGGAAGCGCCCCTGCAATTCTGGAATCAGGTCTGACGGTTTAGATACGTGAAACGCACCAGCGGCGATGAACAAAATATGATCAGTGCGCACAAACCCATAACGCGTATTGATGGTTGTACCCTCCACAATCGGTAGAATATCGCGCTGCACGCCTTCGCGGCTTACGTCGGGGCCATGGCCACCCTCGCGGCCCGCAATTTTGTCGATCTCATCGAGAAACACAATGCCGTTGCGTTCCACACGCTCAATGGCAGTACGCGTCACCGATTCGATATCAACCAGGCGCTGCTCTTCTTCAGTGATCAGATATTCAAACGCTTCCCGCACGCGCATTTTACGGCGTTTGGTACGATTGCCGAACAACGCTGGAAGTAGTTCCTTGATGTTCGATTCCATATCGTCCATGCCAGGTGCTGCGGCAAACTCAATTTGCGGGCCGCGTTCCTTGACGTCGATTTCCACCGGCTTGTCGTCCAACTTGCCTGCGCGCAACCGTTCGCGCAATTTCTCGCGCGTCTTTTCCGTCGAGTCGCTGCCTTCCGGTTGCGGTGGCATCAAAAGATCCAGAACGCGATCTTCGGCAAACTGCTCAGCCTTTTCCGCTACTTCGTCAAGGCGCTCTTCACGGACCATGTCGATGGAAATTTCCACAAGATCACGAATGATCGATTCCACATCGCGTCCAACATAGCCCACTTCGGTGAACTTGCTGGCCTCCACTTTCAGAAAAGGTGAGTTGGCCAGTTTCGCCAGCCGCCGTGCGATTTCCGTTTTACCCACACCGGTGGAGCCGATCATGAGGATGTTTTTCGGCATCACATCTTCGGCCATTTCCGGTTCCAGTTTTTGGCGGCGCACGCGGTTGCGCAAGGCAATGGCAACAGCTTTTTTGGCGTCGGCCTGGCCGATGACATATTTGTCCAGCTCGCGGACAATCTCTCGTGGCGTCAGCTCATCAAGCAACGGCGATTCTTCACCCGCGTCGTTGGTCGGCTGGTTCGGTAGATAAATCACCATCAGCCAAGCTCCTCGTAAATGATGTTGTGGTTGGTGTAAATGCAGATATTGCCGGCGATGGTCATCGATTTTTCTGCAATTTCGCGAGCGGAAAGTTCCGTGTTTTCGTAAAGCGCGGTGGCGGCAGCTTTGGCGAATGGACCGCCTGAGCCAATGGCAGCCATCTGCTCATCAGGCTCAATCACGTCGCCATTGCCGCTGAGGATAAAGATGCGCTCGGTATCAGCGAGCAGCAAAAGCGCTTCCAGATGGCGCAGAATTTTATCTGTGCGCCAATCCTTGGCAAGTTCTACGACGCTGCGGTCGAGCTTGCCGGAATGCTGTTCAAGTTTCGCTTCAAAGCGTTGGAAGAGGCTGAATGCGTCGGCAGTAGAGCCGGCAAACCCGGAAAGGATTTTGCCGTTGTAGAGACGGCGCAGTTTTTTGGCGGTGCCCTTGAGGACTTCATGGCCGAGAGTTACTTGGCCATCGGCCGCCATAACAACTTTGCCATTACGTCTCACTGCTAGCACAGTTGTTGAATGAATTTTTACTGACATTGGCAGGAACTACTATTCTAACAGGGGTGGGACTACAAGACAGGTAACGAAAATGAAAACGCCCGGCGAGCGCAAAAATCACTTACCGGGCGCTTTGTTAAACCCAGGTTAGAAAACTAACCGCAAGGCCATCTGAATTCGGCGCGGCGTGTTGGCCTGACCGAGGGAGGGTTGAAAATGGCACGTTTGGTGCTGTTGAAAAATTCGCAACGATAGGTGTGCACCAACTTTTCAGTAATATGAAACTCTTGATCACCGAGAAATCAAGTGCAGGATCAGCGAGCTCCCAGGTAGGAGATCAAATTCCCCATATCGGTGGCGTTCAGCACAGGCCAAACCTTGTGTTGGTTCTCCATCTTCTCGAGCATTTGAGGACCATGCCGCCACAGTGCCGATAACATAGTGACTGAATTGAAGGTGCCCTTTTTCGCCATCAGGTCTGGAGCCCCGCTCGACCGGTCGTTATGGCAACTGCCGCATTGCGCGGCGAATAGTTTGCCACCTTTAGCTGCATTCCCCTTGGGTTGGAAGAATTGCTGGGCCCAGGCATAAGCCAGAATTTCGCGAACTTCGTCGGCATTCAATTGCTTTGCCTGCTCACGCATTTTTGGTGCATGGTTCCACATGGATGCTGCAACGTCGGTTAAAGTGCGGGAACCGAGGCGGCCTTCCAGAGCCATATTCCCCTTGTGACAATTAATGCACCCTCGCGATTCCAGCAATTGTTTTCCTTTGTCGCCATTGGGCAAACTGAAGTGCATGGCAAGGCTGCGGGTTTCCGGCAGATTCTGAACATAGACCAGCAAATCGGTCAATTCGTCAGACGTCATCTGTGGCCATTTATAGTCTTTTCCCTGATTGGCTTTGTTCATTTCCGGAGCATGATTCCACATGGCACCTACCAGTTCCACCGGGTCTCCCAGCGATTTCCATTCCTTCGCTGGCTTGGCTGAACCTCTGGCGACATGGCAGACAACGCAATTTTTTTCCATAAATACGCGTTTGCCACGGGCTGCATCGCCACGGCGTTCAAAATAGCGGGTGGAATAGAAAAATGCGAACAAGTCTGCTGAATTAGCTTCGGTCAGTGTTGGCAAGTCGATGCGGGCTTCGCGCATAGCGGCCCACATTTTGGGGGCATGGTTCCAAAGCCGGCTTACGATGCCAGCAGGAGTATATTCGCGGTCCAAACGCTGGCTTAAGTCGGGGCCCAATTTTCCGCCAACACCGGAAATCGAGTGGCATGTGGTGCAGCGGTTTTCCAGAAAAAGGTCTGCCCCACGCTTTGCATCTGCTTCAATGGCCACCAATGGGAGAACTAGAATCCAAACTCCGAGCATTGCTTTGATCATAAGAAATCTCCTAAACGGTGCCAGAAAACGCACTCCGTTGTGGGTGCTATAACCCAATTAGACCGGTGCGAATAATTTATAAAGCAATTGAATGGCCAGTGCTTACAGTACGTTATTATGGGTTGTGAGGCAGCATGATTCGTAGCCTTTGCTTCTTCTTATCCGTAGGACTGGCGTTTTCAGAAACCATTCCGGTTATCCTTAACTTCAGCGCAAGGGTTGGAAAATTACCATTCGCTTGCAGTCAAACCTATGAAGGGATTGGGCTTACAGGTTCAACCATTCAGCCGCGTGATTTTCGGCTATACATTCACAACATAAGATTAATCAATGAATCTGGGAAAGAAGTGGCAGTCGAGCTGGAGCAGGATGGTAGGTGGCAATTGGACAACCTGGTTTTGCTGGATTTCGAAGATGGAACAGGAACGTGCTCAAATGGAACGCCGGACACGAACATGGTCATTCGTGGAGCTGCACCACGGGCATCCTTTAACGGGCTACGTTTCACGGTTGGGGTGCCTGCAGACCGCAACCATTCCGATATTGCCGGCCAGCCCTCGCCGCTGAACTTGACCGCGATGTTTTGGGCGTGGAATGCGGGGCACAAATTCATCCGCATAGAATTTTCCAGCACCGGGCAGCCGCGCGGATATGTGGTGCATATTGGTAGCACCGGTTGTATTGCTGGAAATTGCAAGGACGGGAACCGCACGGAGGTGGAGTTGCTCGGGTTCGATCCAACTCGTGAGCCGATCATAGCCGACTTGGCTGAACTGCTAAAAACCACAAATGTGGATCAAAACCAAAAGGGTACAGGTGAGGGGTGCATGTCGGCACCCGACGATTCCGATTGTGCCGCCATATTTACAAAACTTGGCCTGGCCTTCGGGAAAACCCGATCAGGCCCCCAGACTTTTTTCCACCCATGACACGAACCAGATCTGGGACGGGGGTGTCAACTCAGGAACTCCAAAAACGACTTTTCGCGATTCATAAACTAATGAAATATATAGGACACAGGCAGGAGATCCGGAATTGACGCCCTCGTCCCAGATCTCGGTGGATGAAACAAATATGCCACAGGCCAGGCAGGAGATCCGGAATTGGCACTCCCGTCCCAGATCTCGGTGGATGAAACAAATATGCCACAGGCAGGAGATCCGGAATTGGCACTCCGTCCCAGATCTCGGTGGATGAAACAAATATGCCACAGGCAGGAAATCTGGAATTGGCACTCCCGTCCCAGATCTCGACGGATGAAACAAATAGGCCACAGGCAGGAGATCTGGAATTGACACCCCTGTCCCAGATCTCGGTGGATGAAACAAATATGCCACAGGCAGGAGATCCGGAATTGGCACTCCCGTCCCAGATCTCGACGGATGAAACAAATAGGCCACAGGCAAGAGATCCGGAATTGACACTCCTGTCCCAGATCTCGACGGATGAAACAAATAGGCCACAGGCAAGAGATCTGGAATTGACACCTTCGTCCCAGATCTCGACGGATGAAACGAATAGGCCACAGGCAAGAGATCCGGAATTGACACACCTGTCCCAGATCTCGGTGGATGAAACAAATATGCCACAGGCAGGAGATCCGGAATTGACACACCTGTCCCAGATCTCGGTGGATGAAGCAAATAGGCCACAGGCAGGAGATCTGGAATTGACGCCCTCGTCCCAGATCTCGACGGATGAAACAAATAGGCCACAGGCAAGAGATCCGGAATTGGCACCTCAGTCCCAGATCTCGGTCGCCATGCAGGAGATCCGGAATTGACACACCCGTCCCAGATCTCGGTCGCCAAGCGGGAGTTCCGGAATTGACACCTCCGTCCCAGATCTCCGTTGCGCTTTTGCTTGGTTTGGGTTTGGCATCCTTAGCAATTGGTCATGATGCCAACGGCCGTTCCATTGCTCCTGCGCAGGCTCGACGGGTAAAGAATCCACTGGAATCGTCAACTGCGGAACTGGCTGCGGGTAAACAATTGTTTGCTTTGCACTGCGCCTCCTGCCATGGTTTGAACGGCAAGCTACGGTCGAAAAACGCAACCAACCTTGCTCAACCAATGATGGAAGCGATGCGGGATGGGGAAATTCACTGGGTGATCACCAACGGGGTTTCCGGCCGGATGCCTGCCTTCGCCGCACATCTTTCCGACACCCAGAGCTGGCAACTTACTCTTCACGTCCGGCAACTGCGGTTGCAGCAAAAGCAGTTGGAACTAGCAAAACTTGGTCCCTATAAGTGGGACCTGCCGCCTCAGTTTCCGTTCCCCAACGTCCCGCCAGATAACCTGATTACCGCTGAAAAGATTGAACTTGGGCGTTACCTCTTTTATGACAAGCGCCTTTCTGCAAATCAAACACAATCCTGTGGCAGTTGTCACGAGCAGGCCCGTTCCTTCACCGATGGCCGTCCTTTGGGCATTGGTTCGACTGGCGAAAAGCACCCTCGCAGCAGCATGAGCCTGCTTAATGTTGCCTATAATTCCGTCCTTACATGGGCTAATCCGAACTTGCGTAGTCTTGAAGATCAGGCACTCGTTCCACTTTTTGGCGAGCATCCAGTGGAACTTGGCCTCAGTGGAAAGGAGGATCTGTTGGTGGCCCGATTGAAGGCTGACGGAATTTACCAAAACCTGTTCAAAATGGCCTTTCCAGGGGAACCTAACGCCTTCTCAATCAAAAATATAACCCGCGCTATTGCCAGTTTTGAGCGCACGATCATCTCCGGCAACTCGCCATACGACCGCTACAAACGGGGAAACGTGAAGGCCATCACCTCTGCGGCCAAGCGTGGAGAAACGTTGTTTTTCAGTGAAAAGCTGGAATGCTTTCACTGCCATGGGGGCTTCAATTTCACGGGCTCAATCGACTATTTTGACAAAGGAATTGCGGAAGTGGAATTTCACAACAACGGCCTGCTGGCCGAACCGCAACCGAAGTTGGGGCTTTATGAATTTACCCGCCGCCCGGAAGATATCGCTCGATTCAAAGCGCCCTCGCTTCGTAATATTGCTGTGACCGCACCTTACATGCACGATGGCAGCATCCTAACACTCGACGCAGTGATTAGCCATTACGCCTCAGGTGGCCGGAGAAATTCCAACCAAAGCGAATTCGTAAAACCGATCACTCTCACCAAACGGGAGCGGGCAGATTTGCTGACATTTCTCAATAGTTTGACGGATCAAACTATTCTGCGAGACCCTCGCCTGGCAGACCCCTTCGCTCCACGGCCGCAAACCGCAGGCCTTGCACCCGATTCTATTGAAGGGGATATCGTTGCCATTTACCCTGACGATCCGTCAATTATTGTGGATTGCGATCTAGTCCCGAGTTCGATGGATATGCTGCCAGGGCACCGAATGGAATTCGAAGTTGCCTCAAAACAAATTCTTAAAGGTTTTAAACCTGGACAGCGAATCACGGGAATTATCCATAAGGTAGGTGAGGGTTACCTTGTGGAAAACATCCGGCGACTTCAACGCTGACAGATGAAATTCTGCTAAGATCGTGAAGCGTTCCCACTTTTGGACTGTGCTCAAAGCTTCCGTCGAGTCGTTACGCAACGAAGCGTGTTTTTTTGGTCAAGGAGCATTGATGCGAGTACACCTAGTCAATCCAAGTGACATTTCCTTCGGTATTGGGGTGATTACACCCAGGTGGCTGTACGTTTTGGCTGCCGCTACACCCAGTGAGTATGGCGATCCCATCGTTACCGACGAAACGTTGGAACTGTTCGATCCCAACACACTCGAAAAGGGCGATATCATCGGCATTGGTATTCATACTGCAAACGTTTTGCGCGGCCTCGAAATTGGTAAACAAGCGCGGGCCCGTGGTGCATGGGTAGTTTTTGGCGGCATTCACGCCACGCTGTTTCCTGAAGAAGCTATCGATCTTGGCGGCGCTCACGCCGTAGTAAAAGGTGATGGCGACATTGTTTGGAAGATGGCATTGGCGGATTGCGTAAAAGGCAAGCCCGAACAAATTTACGATGGCGGCCGTGTTAGTGGTGAGCAATTCCTGCAAGCCCGTTGGGATCTGATGCCCGAAAAAGCCTATATGTGGGCTTCGGTGCAAACCTTGCGTGGCTGTCCCAAGCATTGTTCGTTCTGTTCGGTTTGGCGCACCGATGGCCAGAAGCCTCGTCAACGCCCTTCTGATTCGGTAATTGCTGAAATTGTTACGCTGCGTCGGCGCGGGTACCGTTTCATAGCACTTGCTGACGACAATTTTTACCCGGTCACCGATACCGACATTATGCTCGCCGAAAAGCAGAAGAACTTCGAGAAGGTGGCTGAGCTTACCGCTATCCGCAGCGAACGTTTTGAGCTGATGGAGCGCATGGCATTATTGCCGGAAGACATGATCTTCTTCACGCAAATCACCATGGAAGCTGCTGAGGATCTGGAATTCCTTGCCGCAATGAAAAAGGCTCGCATCAAGGGAGCCCTGGTTGGCGTGGAAGCAGTAACTCCGGAAGGTCTGAAATCGGTTTATAAAGAGTTCAACGCCTCAGGCGATGCGTTGGCCACGCAGTTGCAAGCCTTCAAAAAGAATGGTGTCCACGTGCTTGGGTCGTTCATATTCGGCCTTTCCACAGACCGCGCCGATACCTTTGCGGCCACTGCCGCGCTGGCCAAGAAAGCAGACATTACCTTCGCCCAATTTGTGATGATGACACCGTTCCCTGGAACGGTGGACTTCAACAAATGGGAAAAGAGCGAGGATGCCAACAAAAAGGTGGCCGGTATTCCAATCACCCGCTACTGGCTGATTCCGCCTGACAAGCGTCCGAAATTGTATACTCCGCACCCAACCATGTCGCACGAAGAAATCCGGCAACGTACTCAGGGTGTTTGGGATGAATTTTACAGCACTGCCGAAATTTGGAAGCGTGCGTCTTGCGTGAAGAGTTTGAAATCACGTCTGGCGTTCCTGTTCATTTCCAAGCTATACCGGCAGATGTACGCCAACACGGGCATCGCTACGGACAGCGCACGCCGCAAGACTGCTAATGGGTGGGCACGAAGACTGGCCAAGCTTTCCCGGCTATTCTTCATCGCCAAACCAATGCCGGAACTGAAGATGCCGGAGCCAATTGCGCAGCCTGTGGCGCAGTTCAGCATTATCGGGCAGTAATCGCAGCGGCAAACATCGTATACTTGCCGTTGGCCCATGAACAAAAATTATAAGTGGCTTGTTGTAGCCATGCTCTGGTTCGTCTGTTTTTTTAACTACGCGGACCGTCAGGCTATTTTTTCGGTGTTCCCGCTGCTTAAAGCTGAGATGGGGTTTACAGACATCCAACTGGGCGTGATCGGCGGCGCTTTTATGATCGTGTATGCAATCGCCGGTCCCCTTGCAGGGTTGGCCGGCGATCGCTTTACCCGCAAAAATTTGATCCTAGGTGGCCTGGTGTTCTGGTCCATTGTCACCGTTTTCACTTCCATCTGCACAACCTATTGGCATCTGGTTCTGGTGCGTGCGCTTGAGGGGCTGGGGGAATCGTTCTACTTCCCTGCGGCTATCGCACTGGTTAGTGACTATCACGGGAAAGATACCCGTTCGCGCGCGCTCTCCTTCCATCAATCCAGCGTTTACGCAGGCACCATTGCTGGTGGTTCAGTCTCCGGTTACATGGGTGAGCATTACGGCTGGCGCAGCAGCTTTATTCTGTTTGGGGCGCTGGGCGTGGTTCTGGCGTTGATTTTGTGGGGGCTGTTGAAAGAGCCGGTACGCGGAGCTTCTGAAGAGGGCGAAGAGACTTCAACCCAACCGGCGACGATCAAGGAAACACTGGCTGGCATTTTCCAAAGCCCGCTGGTTCCCGTCCTGATTGCGGTGTTCGTTGGGGCAAATTTCGTTGCCTCCATTTTCCTGACCTGGATGCCTTCGTTCCTGTTCAACAAGTTCAAAATGAGCCTATCGCTGGCAGGCTTTCAGAGCACAGC
Organism: Bryobacterales bacterium; assembly: GCA_038220135.1. Classification (GTDB taxonomy): domain Bacteria; phylum Acidobacteriota; class Terriglobia; order Bryobacterales; family Bryobacteraceae; genus JANXSF01. Next base: position 10,569 of record JBBRJC010000054.1, read on the forward strand.
TTATTTGCAGGTTGCATCGGTTATCGGTGTGCTGCTGGGTGGGTACTTTGGTGATCGCATTGCAAAGCGATATCCTGGTGGACGGCCGTATACACAAGTGATTGGGCTGATCGGCGGCACTCCGTTTCTGTTTCTTACTGGATGGACTTTGGATGTGCCTGTGCTTGTGATGGCGATGACGTTCTTCGGCCTGTTCAAGGGCTTCTACGATTCCAACAATTGGGCTTCGCTGTATGACGTGGTAAAGCCGCGTTGGCGCTCGAGTGCGCTTGGTTTGATGAACTCTATTGGATGGCTTGGTGGGTCACTGGCGCCGGTGAGCATTGCCTGGGCTTCGGAACGGTTTGGTATGAGTGCCGCTATCAGTTCCAGCTCGGTGATCTACTTTTGCGTTGGGCTGTTGCTGTTGTACAGCACGCGGAAATACTATCGTTCCGTGCGGGCTTAGTTGGTGGAGCGCATGGCTGGGCTGTTGGTGGTTCAACGCGATCCACAACCTAAGTAACAGGACCGACAGCGCGGGCACGTCGGAAGGTTTCTGAGTGCGACCTTAAGCCCAGGCCAATTCGCGGCCGTCGTCCATTTTTTGGAAACTCATTTGGAAGATACTATTGCGACTCAAAAGAGTACTGAGACGCCCGACTTGGCAGGGGACGAAAGTTTCTACCATCCTCTTACGATGGGCGATTTGGCTGAAGCGCAGGGAGTTGAGCCTTTCTCTGCAGATAAGGTAAAAGATTGGTTCTTGTCGGACAAAGAAATGTCAGATTTCTTAAAAGACATTGACACGGATAATGGAAAGGACTCAACTGTGCCCGCGATGCGAGATCAAAGTCAATGATGAGATTTTTCGACGCTGTGCCTGGTGTTCCGCACGCGGAAATATTATCGTTCCGTGCAGGCTTAGTTTGGTGCGGCGCATGCCTGGGCTGTGTGCGCTTCAGTTTCCTGTCGGTGGTTCAACGCGATCCACAACCCAATAAACAACAGG
>JBBRJC010000055.1:0-11539 GCA_038220135.1 Bryobacterales bacterium
AACTGGCTTCTACTGCGCACTCCGGTTTTGTCGAAGAGAGCACGCAAAATGGCTTTGACCGAGCCTTCTGAAAGATGCATCGCCGAGGCAATTTCTTTGTTCGACAAGCCCTGCAAGAGAACTCTAAGGGTCGACGCAAAAACAAATTCACAGTTGGGGCGAGATGGAATAGTTCCAAGAAGGCAGTATCTTGGCTCGAGTGAGGCCCAAATTATCCCAGGTTTCAGCATCGGGAGACTGGCCCTTGTCGTAATTCTTGCGGTCGAGGTAGGCAGAAACGGCGAGCCCAGTCTTGGTAGTAGTGGTGCGGATGAAGTTGAGAACTTTTTGGTAGCTGGTCAACGGTTCAGCGGCCCAGTTCTTGGAGATTTCCGAGAACAGCCTGTGTTCGATGGGATTCCATTTGGAAGCGCCGGTGGGGTAGTGGGCCACGGTAACAGTGAGACCAAAACGGTTGGATAGTTGCGACTGCAGTTCCGTCTTCCAGGCGCGGGGCCGACTGCCGTTACTGCCTCCTCCGTCGGCGAGGATCAGAATCTTGCTGGAGTTGCGGTAACGGGCGGCACCTTCCCGTTGCCACCACTGAGCGATGGAGTGAACAGCGAAGGCGGGCGTGTCGTGCGAGACACCGACAAACACCGCGCCAAGATTGGCTGTCAGATCGTAAACGCCGAAAGGAAGAGCGACACCTTTGGAATCGGAACGGAAGTCATGATCGTTGACCTTGACCGGAGCGAGGTCCCATTTGGAGCCATTGTTTTTGAAGTTTCCCACCAATTCCCGTTTCTTGGAGTCCACGCTAATGATGGGGAGCCCTTGGCGTTTGAAACGTTTCCGCAGGGACGCAATGTAATCGAACTGCTGGTTACGGTCGGGGCTTGATTGAGTGGCGACGGACTTACGGTTGACGCGCAGAGAGAATCGCATGCCATGCAGGAGCCGGGCCACCGTATTGGCGGAGATGTCGATGCCGAGCTGGTGCATCAGCCCGGCGATCTTTTCTGGTGTCTTACGCGTCCACCGAATGCCAGTAATCGGGTCACCGGCGGTGTCGTGCTCCAGCAGGATTCTGATGGTGTCGACTATTTTGGGCGTTTTTTTTCCACGCGCTTGCGTCCGCCGCCGGCTTGGCGCACTCGTCCGAACTCGGCGTCCTGATCCAACAACTGGCGACGGCCGCGAGCGACGGTATGTGGGTCGAGTCCAAGAAATCCGGCCAGGATGCTGTCGCCGCCGTGACCGAGCTTGAGAGATTCCAGTCCGGCGTACAGGCGGCGCTGTTGCTCATCAAGCAAACTATAGAACAAAACGATCGACGCTTTGAGTTCCTCGGGTGAGACTTCGATCCGCGAGAGATCGGCAAGGACCTGGACGCCTTGCGAGTTGCCTCTGGGCCGCCGTTGGCGTTGGCGGGTAGCGGCATCGGTGGCGGTGTACAGGTAGAGGCCGGAGACCAGTTCGCGGGCGAGGCGCTTGCGTTCAACAAGTTGGCGCAGGCAGTCTTGTACCTCGACATGTAGAAGATGGGTGAGTTCCTCGGCGAGGTAACCTTGCGGAGATTGATTCACAAATGTCTCCGCAGTGGCCAGCAGTGTGCCGTGCTTGGAAAACCACGCAGAATCGTGAGACCACAAACCTCGCTCATCAAAGCGGGCAATTTCGCGAAGGGTGTAAAAACGGCCGCGGTGAGAATAACTGGTGAGGTAGTCGAGTTCGTTCAGCTTGCGAAAAACGGTGAGATCGACTTCGGTACCGAGGGCCTGTTTGAGTTGGGCAAGAGTGGCGACACTGCGCTCAAGCAACAGTTGGCGCAGGGAATCGGAAGAGAAAGAGGGAGTTCTCATAATGTTATAGTATCGACTCAATTATTACCATCAGTCGAAACTATAACATAATCGAAACGAATCTCGAATCGCCAATGATCTAGCGCTCACTCCAATCAAAACAGGCAATACTGAGCTAAGCAGGCGTCCACAGGTCCCCCGGTTCCCATCCATCATAATGTTCAGATAACGATTATAGATGGGAAGTTGTTTTTGCGTCCTCCCTAAGTTGATCGCCAGCATGTGCAGCGACGATTTGTCCTCGCCCAAGCAGCCACAAGCGATTGTCGAGCCAGCCTCATGGGAGCGGTAGATCAAGAAGCTGGCCGCGATCAAAAAGACGCCGGTTGACGGTACCGCTTTGGCTAGCCCGTAACCGGATGTAAGGGCAGCGCCAAGAATTGCCTCACCACACAGGGCAGTCCAGACAATCGTAGGCGCGTGTTTCTCAGAGAATGTGGCTACGAACGCAATCGACTGTGAGGGCTTCAACAGTTTCAGGCACGCAGCACAGAGAAGCGTAACCCCAATCGCGACCTGAAAGACCGCATGCAACTCGCTCGAAGACATCGGCAGACCCTCTGCTTCTAACGCTTCAGCGAGGCCGCGACTTTGAGCAGTTCCTCGTAGGAAACCTGCGCAGAGCGGAACCCGCGAATGCCAATCGTCTGCGACCCGTACTTGAACACGAGGGCATGAGAGTCTTCCGTGGCCCACCGCATCCTTGACGTCCCATATTTGCGTGAACCATTAGGATCCATCGCCCACCAGCCGTTCCAATATTCAGCATCCACTTTGACCCCGGTTTCCATTGTCAGGGTGATACGTTCTCCGGGATGTTCATCCGTGGAGAATAGTGGCTCCTTCGGCGCCGGCGCCTGGACGATTGTCAATGGGAAAACAAACCCCCGGTGGAACCGCGGACTCGAGTAGATCTGCATCACCTCGTCCTTACCACCCATGAATCCATCGTTACGGTCGGTCCAGGTTCCGCGAAGTGCGTAGCCCGGAGGTATGTACGTAACATTCAAATAGAGCGTTTCCGCCTCGGCGACCGACGGAGCAGTTACAAAGTACAAACGGGCGAAACTCAAAGCCGCCGCGCCTGCAGAGGTATTAGCGATAAGTGATACGATTTTTCGTCGGCCACCTGAAATGTTCTCCATGGTATTCCTTTGCGCCTTTAAGAGGCGACTGCGCTGTCCAAAATTCGAAACAGTAGCGTCGAGCCAATAAGCACCTAATTATTCTGTAAATATTTAGGTTATAAACAATGAAAAACTAATAGGAGTGTAAATGCTTCCTTCGGCTTTGTCAAGAGTAAGTTTTAAAAAATTGTCAATTACCCTTCTTTATCAATGTCTTTTAAGGAGCCGCTTCCAAAGGGTTTGTAATCAGAGGTTTAGGCGGCAACCTCAGACTAATTTATAGCGCTTGGCAGCCCGTGGTGAAAGTCGGCAGAAAGTGGCGCAAACAAAGCTCTGCGCGCCATAGACGAATACGATTCCGGCAATATCATGAGCGATGACCACTTGCTGTTTCTCAAACAACTGGGTGTCCGCTGGACCCGCATTGAATTTGGCAAACGCGCAATGTTCGATGAAATGCGCGCTACCGAACAATGCTTGAGCAAATTCGGGATGAAGATTTTCTCTGTTTGGGCATCCTTCGCGTCCCGCCGTCTGCAGCAGTCTCCTGCCCTCGGAAACGATGTGCGGTGCAACCGATATGGAAGCCTTCGAGCGGTTAACGCAACTAGAGATAGCAACGCGCCCATAGTACTAAACGCCCTCTCGGGCCAAACGCGTAATTCCAATGCAGTGAGAAATTATATCTTTCTCTGAATCAATGTGATACACAAATTGATCGTGCAGCCGCTTCAGCCAATCGCCTAATCTCGAACCAGGAAGAGTAACCGCTGCGCAGCGTTCTTCTCAAAAAACCAAGTCCGTCAGCAGGCCGAAAAGCTTGCGAAGCGGCACGCAAAGCTTTGCGTAATTTGCTGGATCGCTGGCTGCTAACATCGAAAACCTGAAACACCGGTTTGGTTGGGGAACTGAATTGCGTGAGGTGGTAAATCCACCATGCCACCTGGGCAGTGGCACGAAGGGTGAAATGGAGAGCAGCCGGCTGATCCGCTTAACTGGGAAATACTAAATGCCGGAGACCGTATGTTCGGCGTTACACTTGAAAGATGGATAAGGCTCCAGAAGACACGGTTGGAGAATTCCGAATGGACCGAACCCAGTTTTCGGTTGCGCGGCTGACAGATCCAGATGATTCCACCGAATACTGGTTGACCCGCCCCGTCCTGGAGCGTTTGCAGGCGCTTGAACACCTTCGAAGGACCTTTTATGGCCGCGATATCACTAGCCAGCGACTTCAGCGAGTTCTTGAAGTCGTTAAACTCGAACCGCGTTGAATATCTGGTGATCGGTGGGTACGCAGTGGCGGTCCACGGTTATATCAGAGCTACCAATGACCTTGATGTTTGGGTAGGTGTCAGTCCGGAAAACGCGATTAGGATCGAACGGGCACTTCGTCAGTTCGGATTTATCACGCCGGATTTAACTCCGGAACTTTTTCTTACGCCAAATAATATGGTTCGCATGGGTGTTCCGCCGCTAAGGATTGAGATCTTAACCACCATTTCTGGAGTCGATTTTGACTCCTGTTATGCGGAAAAGGAGATGATCCAAATGGAAGAAATAGTGGTTCCCGTGATCAGTCTTGCGCGCCTTCGAGAAAACAAGGCAGCCAGTGCGCGGGCAAAAGATTTGGCAGATCTCGAAAATTTGACGAAATCACCCAATACAGGCCCCCGCTAGCTGAATGCAGGTCCGTCTAAAAAGGGCAGTCGTTAACGATCTTCTCGTCTTCCGGGAAAATCGCATAATCTTCACCAGGAGGGAACATCGTCTTAAACAACTGCAGCCGCTTTCGCAGATAGCTCGTACGCAGTTGCCGAGGCCCCGGCTCGACATCAATATCGCAGCACAAGCCATGCAAAAACAAAGTCAGCGTATCGATGAAGCTCTGCTTGGCATATTCTATCGAACCTTTGGTAGTGCTCTTAAACTTGCCGCCATGCGCCATCAACTGCTCTTTCAAATCCCAACTGGATTCATCCACTTCACCGTGTGCCTGCGCACGAAACTCAGCCGCCAGCAGTTGGCTGTACTGATCCATCTGCTCCGGTTCAATCAGATCGACAACCAGCGTCGCAATAGAGCGATAGAAATGATAGTGATAGTCGGCCATTTCGGTATCTTTAATACCGAACGCCAGCACCATTTGCTTGCCATCAGGCATATGCGCCACAGCCAGACGGCGGTCGTCAGCAGGCTTGGCCATGCTCACAATCTGGTCACCGGCGCGCATCGTCTTTTTCTTCGCCCCCGCCATTTCCAAATAAGGCACCAGGCAAATGAAAATCTTCGGCAACAGCCCGGAAATTAGGGGCGGCAAGGCAGCAATCGGCTCTTCAAGATATTCCTTGAAGTCGTCCTCCGCCAGTGGCATGGAGGCACAAAAGTAGGAAAAGGCTGTCCCAAGGGGGATGCTTTCACCCCGAAACTTATGTGCAAACTGGTCCAGTTTTAGCTTCGAGAGTTCAGGTAACGCGTACATCGGCAATCCTCTTATTCTAACAGGCATCGAGCCCTTCCAAGCGCTTGTATAGTAAAAGGTGAGCAAGGAAGGCATTTGAAAATTCTGGTTTCAGCGGGAGAAGCATCGGGTGATCTCTATTGTTCCCGTCTGATCAATCACTTACGGCAGCTTGGCGTCGAGCCTTTGGAGTTTTTTGGCTGCGCCGGTCCACGCATGCGCGAAGCCGGCGTTCGGACAATCGTTGAATCGGAAAGTCTCTCCGTAGTTGGATTGGTTGAAGTAATCGTCCACATTCCCCGCATTTATGGCGAATTCCGTAAGCTGGTTGCCGCCGCCCGGGAAGAAAAGCCGCAGTTGGCGATTCTCACAGATTCCCCGGATTTTCACCTGCGCCTGGCTAAGAAGTTGAAAAAAATGGGGATTCCCGTTGTCTATCTGGTGGCCCCCCAAGCCTGGGCCTGGCGCAAATGGCGTGCCCGGGCTATGGCTCGCGATCTGGCCCAGCTATATTGTATTTTCCCGTTTGAAGAAGATTTTTTCAAACCCTACGGAGTTGAAACGCGCTATATCGGTCATCCTCTGGCAAGAATCATCCAGCCGTGCCTCACTCCGGAGCAATTCCGCAGCAAACACGGTTTTGGCGAAACAAAGCCAATTGTGACTTTATTGCCCGGCAGCAGGTTAGGAGAGGTCGGCCGCCATTTAGACGTGTTAATAGAAGCGGCCCGATTAATCGGTCAGGTAAGAGATGTGAATTTTGTGTGGGCAATTCCGTCCGGGTTCGGCGAGAAAGCCAAACTTTTTGAGCAACAACTTAAAGGATCTGTCATCAAAGTTGTTGAAGGAGAAACCTGGGAGGCGATGGCTGCGTCACGGGTAGTGTTGGCAGCCAGCGGCACAGTAACGATGGAGGCCGCCCTTTTGGGCGCGCCAATCGTCAGCTTCTACCGGGTGTCGCCAATAAGTTGGAAATTGGGCCGGTGGTTGGTTGATGTACCCCATTTCACGATGGTGAACTTAATAGCAGGTAAGCGCTTGGTGCCGGAATTGATGCAAAATGATTGTACAGGCTCACGAATTGCCGCAGAAGCGTTGCAGTTAATCGACGATGGGCCTGAGCGTAGCGAAATGATCGACGGTTTAGCGAAGGTTTCCCGGAAGCTGGAAGGTCCAGACGATCCGCTGGAGCAAGCAGCCCGGCATCTGAGGGAGCGGTTTTTATGAGATCGAATTTTGCCTTACTTTTGGCACTGGCCAGTTGTTCTGCGGCCATGGCGCAAGACCGTGGACGGCAGCGCGTCGACATTGTGAACTATACGATCACGGCGGAAATTCAGCCCGCGAAGCAGTCGATTACTGCTTCAGCGAAAATCGATCTGACACCGGTCGATTCCACTGTCTCCGTTGTAACTCTCGATCTGAATAATGCCCTAAATCTGGGGCGTGTCACTGACGCCTCCGGCCGTCAAATTCCCACTTCGCAATCACGAAACGAAAACAAGATCTCCATCAACTTTCCGGAACCTTTGGTGAAGGGCACCAACTATTCCATCACTGTCGATTACGACGGCAAGCTGACGGGCAATGAAGAATCGCCAGTCCCCGGTGTGAAGTTCGCTGCCATTCAGTCCGCCTATGCCTACCTCATGTATCCGGCGCGTTGGTTCCCGGTGAACGACTATTCCGCAGACCGCTTTACAATGGCGCTCGCCGTTACGGTTCCTTCGGCCATGCGCGTGGTGGCCAGCGGCTTTTCTACAACCGACCGCAACGTGCCGGGCAAGATCACCTACAACTACAAATTCTCCAATCCCTCGTTCCCCGGCTCAATCGCTGTAGTGGAAGATGCTGTTGACCGGGTGAATGCTGCCGGTGTAGTGACCGAAGTTTATTTCCGCGGAGAGCACAAGAAGTTAGCTCAACTTTATGGCGAGGAAACTGGCAAAGCCGTTGACGAAATGACCGATCTATTCGGCCTTGCGCCGTCCAAAAATCTTACATTGGTTGAGACCGAAGATGGCACGCCAAATGGCTACGCGGCACCAAATATTATCTTCCTGAATTCCAAGGCGATCACCTCGCAGGTCAATCACCGCCTGCTGGTGAACCAGGTGGCGCGGCAATGGTGGGGCATGTTAGTTTCGCCAATTTCGCGCAATCACCTGTGGATCACCAACGGCATGGCGCGCTATGCGGAAATCATGTCGGTCGAAAATGCTTCCGGCTCAATGGCCCTCGAAGCAGAGGCGAAAGACATCTACATTGAAGCGCTAACGGTTGAAAATCCTCCGTTGATTCAGTCGGCACGGCTTGAAGATTATTCGCCGGAATATTGGGCCGCTACCGCAGGCAAGGGTGCGGCGGTTCTGCACATGCTGCGCTATACAATTGGCGATGAGAAATTTAAGAAAGCTCTGAAGTTGATTCCAGAACGCTTCGCCTGGAAGTCAATAGGAACCGAAGATTTCAAGAAAGTGTTCAATGAAGTGGACGGAACCAACCTCGATTTCTTCTTCCTGCAATGGATTGAATCGAGCGGTGCGCCGGAATTCAAAATCGAATACACGGTGTACCGGACGGCGAAGGGCTTCCGTGTAATGGGCAAAGTGGCGCAGGATTTGGATACCTTCCGCATGCCGGTGGAATTGAACATCGAGACGGAAGGCAATCCAGAAACAAAGAAAATTGACGTTTCGGGAACCTCCTCAGAATTCGTTGTGGAAACCTTCGGCAAACCGAAAAAAGTAGAACTCGATCCTTCCAATCGCGTGCTCCGGTTCAGCAATCAGATGCGCGTCGCCGTGGCTATACGCAAGGGCGAGCAGTATGCCGAAATTGGCGAATATCAGGATGCGTTCAAGGAATATCAAAAGGCGCTGGAAGTCAGTAAGAATAGTTCCATGGCGCATTATCGCGTTGGGGAAACCTTCTTCCTGCAAAGTAATTTTCAAGCCGCTGCAAACGAATTCCGCGAAGCTTTGAATGGTGACCTGGAGCCGAAATGGACGGAGGTGTGGGCGCACATAAACCTCGGCCAAATTTTCGATGTCACCAGCCAGCGGGAACGCGCAGTGAACGAATATAATTTAGCGATTCGCACGAAAGACAATACGCAAGGGGCGCAGGAAGTGGCTGCGAAGTTCTTGAAAGATCCCTACAAACGTCCGCGCCGCCAAGAGAACTAGCGTGTTATTCATCGCCGATCAATTGAAGCGCCCTTGTCTTGATCAATCGCTTGCCGGTGGCACTTGGCAGCAATCATTCGAATGTCCCATAGCAGATGCTAATTCGATCGCTGAACTGGCCGTGCATCGGTGGCCCAATATTGCGGTTGTTCTCAATGGGCCCGAAGCGCATCGCGCTTCAGCCCTAAATTGGGAAGCGTCGCTAACTCGCTTTGGCGAAGCCCAGATCATGCTGGACAGATTATGCTTTACCATGCTGGCCAGATTATCCCGTTGAGGAAGCTCTTGTGATAAATCTACTCATTCGTTGGGTTCTCTCTGCAGCAAGCCTGTTGATTGTGGCCTATTTTGTACCTGGCATTCACGTCAATAGCTTTCTAACCGCACTGATTGCCGCCGTGGTAATTGGCTTGGTGAACGGAACTATTGGTGCGTTGATCAAATTGTTCACGTTCCCGATTCGGTGGCTGACGCTGGGGCTGTTTTCGTTGGTCATCAATGCTTTAATGCTGATGCTGTCTGCGCAGTTTGTTGATGGGTTTTTCGTAAGTGGATTTATGGCAGCCTTCTTTGGCTCCATCCTGCTGTCGATCACCAATTGGATTTTGGGCGCGCTTCTGCCCGACGGCTCATCGAAAGAAAACAAGTAGCGTCGAGAAGCTTCTCGACACTCTTCGGTCTTCCCCACCTTCCAGCAAAACGAAGCCAATCTGCTTTCCTGAGATTGAAACAATGGGATTCACTCAACCTTGTCAACTCGATTTACCTTGTTTTCTTGAGCTTGCTGGAATCGATCGGGTAGCCCCTGGAAGCTTCGCGCTACTTTCAACCAAAAGGACGAAATGCTGGCCAACAAATTTCCACTGGCGTTCGAATCTGAAGTACCGGGTCAATTTCTAAAGCGGGAAGCAGAAGGGATAAGATAGCAGTGAGTTCTAATCCTATGCGTCTGTCTCTACTTCTGCTTCTCGCCGTCCCACTTTTCGCCGCCAGGTTCGAATTCAATCGCGACATTCGGCCGATCCTTTCCGACAAGTGTTTTGCCTGCCACGGTGCCGATGCGAAAGCGAAAAACATCCCTCTGCGATTGGATAAGGAAGATGCGGCAAAGGCTGATCTGGGTGGAGGACGGCGGGCTATTGTTGCGGGGAACCCCGATTTGAGCGAGCTTGTGAAGCGCATAACTGCGGAAAAACCAGCACGCCGCATGCCGCCGGCATCGACCGGGCACACACTCACCGAAAAAGAGATCGCAGCCATAAAAGGTTGGATCGCAGAAGGTGCACAGTGGCAGGCCCATTGGGCCTTCATTGCGCCGAAACGATGGCCCCAACCTGCGGTGAAAAACAAGACTTGGGCACGCAATGAGATCGACAATTTCATATTGAGCAGCTTGGAACAACAGGGCCTTGCGCCTGCACCTGAAGCATCGAAGGAAACGCTGCTGCGGCGCGCCTCGCTTGACTTGACGGGCGTTCCACCGAACTTGGCTGAACTCGATGCATTTCTGAAAGACAAGTCGGATAAGGCCTACGAAAATGCCGTGGATCGCATGCTGGCCAGTCCACGATATGGCGAGCGCATGGCGATTCGCTGGCTTGATGCATCACGTTACGCCGATACGAATGGTTACCAGTTTGATGGCGAGCGGCAGATGTGGCGATGGCGTGATTGGGTGATTGAATCCTTCAATCGCAATCAACGTTACGACCAGTTTGTGCGTGAGCAAATTGCGGGCGACCTGTTGCCGAAAGCGACGATGGCGCAGCGCATGGCAACCGGCTTCAGCCGCAATCATCGCGCGAATACCGAAGACGGGATTATTCCAGAAGAGTATGCAGTGGAATATGTAGTGGACCGGGTGGAGACAACCAGTACCGTTTTCCTTGGGCTCACTCTAGGTTGCGCGCGCTGCCACAACCATAAGTACGATCCGTTTACCCAGAAAGAGTTTTATCAATTTTTCGCGTATTTCAACAATGTGCCGGAGTTGGGCCGGGCTATGAAGTATGGAAACTCCCCGCCGGTTATGTCCGCGCCCACCGCTTCGCAGCAGCAGCAATTGGCAACGCTGGAAGCGAAGATTGCTGCACACGGAAAAGCGTTTGAAAGCCACAATGCTCAAGTGGAGCGTGGCGTCGCCGCATTGCTCGCCGGTGCGAAGGAGCCACTGTATTGGCAACCGGTTGCGGGCCTCGCACAAATCAAGGAAACCAAGCCATCGGGCACCGTGGAAACGGTCGACGGCAAGTTGGGAAAGGCTTCGAGGTATGACGGCAACTCGTTTTCTGAAATGCCCGGCGCGGGGCAGTTTGACATTGAAGACCGCTTTACTTTGAGCGGATGGATCTATGCCGATGCTTTACCGAACGGCGCCCTGTTGACACGGATGGCAGACACCGCGAAAGGCAAAGGGTACGGCGTTTACGCGGATCAGGGGAAGGTGCACGTTCACATCACCAGTAATTATGCTGACGATGCATTGCGCCTGGAAACTGCTGCGGTATTGCAGCCCCAGCGCTGGCATCATATCGTGGTGAGCTATTCAGGTTCGCGCATGGCTGAGGGTGTGACCGTTTATGTGGATGGAAAACAGCAGGAAAAGAAAGTGATGCTCGACACGTTATACCGGCCGTTTCGTAACGCCGGGGCTATCTATAAAGAGCCTTTTCGAGTGGCTGGTGGCTGGGGCAAAGGGAATCACTTCCGGGGCTTGATCGATGATGTGCGGCTATACAGCCGCGTGCTTCGCGACGAAGAAGTTTCCGCGATGACGGCATCAATTACAGCTGGCTCGAAACAAGCTCGCTGGTATTATCTGGACAACGCGGCACCGCAGGAGATCAAGCAGGCGTGGGCAGGATTGACGGCACTTGGGCTTGAGCGGGAGCAGTTGGAGCGCACCTTTCCAACAGTGAT
>JBBRJC010000056.1:0-11231 GCA_038220135.1 Bryobacterales bacterium
CTTCAACCATTGCCGGGTTCACGTGGCCATCCGGCCCTTGCTCGCCGCGCAGTCCGGAATAAACGTGCGTGTAGATATCACCTGCCCGCAGCTTCTTGCCCAGCAGTTCACTCAACGGCCGTTCCGGCTTGTTCGAACCGAAGTCCACCATCACAGGCACATTGGCCAACGTTGCGGCTTCCACTGCGTTATCCACGGGCGTCCATTCGGGTCCACTGTAGTGCGCAGTCTTGATTCCCACCACTATGTCCTTGTGCTTTAGTGCCATTTCCGCCGTGGGCTTGGCCGCCATATCCGTCAAGTCGTTTTCAAACTTACCACCGCGCATGCCATTGCCGACGATGTTCAACATAGCCAGCACGCGCGTCTTCGACCGGTCAATCACACGGTCTTTAAAATCTTCGAAATTCCGCCAACCGGAACAGCCCGCATCGACGATGGTTGTCACCCCAACGCGGAACGTGAAGCCATCTGGATAAAGGCTTAAGTCACCAGCATAGGACCGCTTTTCACCGGTCCCTGTATACACGTGCGTATGAATGTCAATCAAGCCAGGTGTTACGTACAGTCCCTTTACATCAACGGATTTCAGCGCATCTGCCGGATTGATTTTTGCTGCAACCTCGGCAATGCGCCCGTTCTTAATCGCCACATCGCGCACGCCACTGATTTTATTCTTGGCATCAATAACGTGGCCGCCAGTTAGCAGCAAATCGTACTTTGGCTGGGCGGTAGCAATCGCCACTCCCAGCGCCGCAAGCAAAAACACTCTATACATAGCCACCTATCCTCGCCGCCCAAATTGATGACGCTTCGCCGTCCAGCGCGCCTCCAGATACTCGCCCATATTGAGCGTGCCGCTAATCTCATCGCCGGCCAGTTTACCCAGAAATTCAAAGCTCAACGAATCGCCGTGGCGTTCTGTATAGCTCGAAGTCAACCTCACATTATCGCCTTCAATCGAGCCGCCCAGATCGCGCGAAACGAAGTCACCCTGATGTGTTCCTTCAACACGTCCACTCTTCTGTGTCAAATGCAAAACGTGCGTGGAAGATGTTGCCAGATAGTCGATCTTCACATCCCACTTGCCCGTCAAATCTGCAGCAGGCGCAGCAGTTCCAGGCACAGTCATCTTCGGGGGATTCTTGAGTGTGGCGAAAATCCGGTCTCCAACGATCTTTTCTTCGCCGTCCATCATCATGTACGGAACCACGGAAATGCCGGTCTCTGTACCTTGCCCGCGGCCTTCAAAGCCAGTAGGCAATGCAATGCGCGGTTCAGTGGTCATCAGGTGCTTTGCCACGGCGCGCCCATCGGTCCCAAGCTTTGCTGAATCCCAACGAATCACAAGCGAGGGCGTTTTGTTGGACAGTCCTTCAGGCTGACGAATGGAAGTGGTTACGCCGTCAATCCCCGACAGCCGTTTAGCCACTGCATCCAGCCGGGCCGTCCAATTGTTCCATTCCGCTTTGTGATCGCGCTTGAACCACATCTCCACAGCCATCAGCATGCCAATCGCTTCTTCTTTGCCAATCTTCAACGAACGCGCATAGCCATGATGTGGCGCTGAATGTACCCACGCGGCACGCACCAAATCCCTGCGGCCAAGCAGCATGCCCGCCGTTTGGGGGCCGCGTATGCACTTGCCGCCGCTATAGGCCACCAGAGTTGCGCCAGCTTCCAGATGCACGTTTGGTAAAGTCAAAATTTCCGCAGCCGCATCCACTAGCACTGGCACGCCGCGCTTTTTCGCCGCATCACAAACGGCCTTGGTGGAAAGCGGGCCACGATCTGCATTCGGCCCGGCCAGAATATAGATCATTGCCGTTTTAGGCCCGAACGCCGCCTCCAACTCCTCCAGCGTATTCGCTTCTACAACCTTCGCCCCGGTAGAGCGGATCGCCGCATCGTAGACATTGCGCGAATGGCCCGGAATGATTACTTCATCTTTAGGGAAGCCTGCAAGGTTCGGCATTTTCACATGCAAGTCGGGATTGCCACCAGCAATGCAGGCCGCTGTGGCATGCGTTAACGCAGCAGAACAGCCGCAAGAGATCAAGCCAAACTCGGCTTTGGTCAACTCCGCCAGACGATTGCCAATGCCTTCCATCAACTCATCCATATGTACGAAATGCTGGCTCGCTTCAGCCATTGCCGAACGCACTTCAGGCAGCATTAAGGAACCGCTGATGATCGTAAACGTTCCACGTGCATTGATCATCGGGCGAACGCCAATCGATTGGTAAATGCCCGCACCAAGTTGCAGTCCGGCAGCAGGCGCCGCAACGGCGCTACGTTGCAAAAATGCCGGAAGGGCAGCCAACGCTGTGCCCCGGAAAAAATCGCGTCGTTGCAGACGCGTTCTTAAAAAGTCGAACATGTTTGAGTCTCCAGTTGGCAGTGAAAGTACAATTGGCAGGCTATCACGCCGCGCGGGCGGAGTCACCTTTTACGTTCTTAACCAAAACTTTTCCTTGTCTTTACCTTACTCCTTTGCCTTGTGTTCGTAGTGCCTGTAGTGTAGGCATTGCAGTAACCTTAGCCGTGCGCAAAGCACCTTTAGTTTTGTCCATTACGTAAGACTCTTTGTAGGAGAATGACATGAAATTAAAAGCACTCGCTTTGTCGATGCTGATGGCCGGCCTTGCAATGGCTGCCGATGTAACAGGAAAATGGACCGCTACCGTCCCCGGGCGAGATGGTGCCACTCGTGAAGTTGCTTACAATTTCAAAGCGAATGGTGCTAATTTGACTGGCACCACCAGCGGCTTCGGTGGTCAGGGCGATATCCAAATTTCAGACGGTAAAGTTGATGGCGACAACATTTCGTGGAAAACCAAGGTTGAATTCAACGGCAACAGCATGACCCTGACCTACAGCGCCAAAGTCTCTGGCGATGAAATGAAGGTTAAGCAGACGCGTGAAGGATCCGATCAAGTCCGCGAGTATTCCGCCAAGCGTTCCAAGTAAGAGTAAAAAGAAAACCCTGTGCTTTTAAGAATCGCCATTACCGCCGGGCTTTTCGGTGCCCTCCTCACCGCCGCTGAACATCATGGGACTGTTAAGTCGCTGGGATTTCCCATTCCAGGAGCAACGGTCACAGCAACTCAAGGTGAGACGAAGATAACCAGCTTCACCGATGATTCGGGGGCGTACGCGTTCCCGGCACTCGGTCCGGGAGCGTGGACCATTGAAGTTGAGATGATGGGCTTCAGCGGTGCAACAATGCCACTGACGGTGGCAGAGGCTGCAACGGAACTCAACATCGATATGAAGGTGGGCATCGCGGTTCCAAAGCTGGCGGTGGTGGCTGTTGCGAAGAAGCTGGTGGCGGGTGAACCTGCTGCCAAAGATGGCGAAAAGCCGCTGACGGCTGAGGCAAAACCTGTTTCACCTCGCCCCGTAGGAGTTGCAGGTGGCGGTGCTCAAAGGCGTCCCGGTGCAGCAGGTGGTGCGGCGGCTGGAAGGCCAGGCGGATTTCAACGGTTGGAAGTGCAACAAACTGGTGAGGCTGAATTAGCGGCAGCACTAAACAATCCGCAGCAGGAACAACAGCAGCAGGATTTAGGCCAAAACGCCAACGAATCGTTCCTGGTCAATGGCAGCATAAGCAGTGGCATTACGCAGACTGGCCGTATGGATGATGCGTTTGCCGCACAAGCCGAATTCCGTGATCGCATGGCCGGTGGTGGCCCGGGTGGCCCTGGCGGAGATCGCGGCAGTGAAGGTGGAGCATTTGGTGGTGGCGGCGGTGGGTTCGGCGGCGGCGGTGGCGGATTTGGTGGACGTGGCGGACCCGGCGGTGGCGGTCCTGGCGGTGGTGGTCCAGGCGGCAGGCGGCCAGGTGGCCCGGGTGGTCCTGATGCCCGCCGTGGACGTCCTCCCGGTGCCACAACAACATTTGGTAATCGTGGCAGTCGTGGCCGTGATGGCTATCACGGTGGCGCTTCTTATTCCTTGCGCGATTCCGCTTTCGACGCGAAAACCTACGCCCTCAGTGGTCAAAACATTCCGAAAGCCTCCTATTCGCAGAGCCGCATCAGCCTGCAAGCTGGCGGCATGTTGAAAATTCCCAAGCTGTTTACTGACGAAAAATCTTTTATCTTCCTGAACTATTTCGCTACGCGTGCCACCAACCCGTATGACAACATTGCTACGGTTCCTTCAGCGCTAGAGCGCATTGGAGACTTCTCGCAATCTAATGTTCGCGGCCCGGTAACGATTTACGATCCGCGTACCTCGCAGCCTTTTCCAGGCAACATTATTCCAGCGGCGCGATTCGATCCCGCTTCAGCCGGATTGCTCAAACTTATCCCGGCAGCCAATCAACCCGGTGTTCTGCAAAACTATCAGATCGTTTCTCAGATTCCAACAAATTCCGATAACCTCAGCGTTCGTCTCAGCCGCACGATGACGAAGAAAGATCGTCTGGCTGGTTCGTTCAGCTATCAACGCCGCAGTGGGAATAATCTGCAATTGTTCGGCTTCACGGATTTGAGCAGTGGTCACGGTATCAGTTCCGATGTCACCTGGACCCACAACATTAAAACAGGCCTTATTAGCAACCTGCGTTTCAACTTCTCCAGAAATGGTAGTGAAGTAACTCCTTTCTTTGCCAACGGTATTGATTACGCCAGCCAACTGAACATCGCAGGCACTTCCAAGGATCCGCGAAACTTCGGCCCGCCGAATCTTTCCTTCACCAATTTCGGTGGCTTGAACGATGGCAGCAACAGCCGTTCGCACAGCCAGACCGCCAGCATCAACGAAGGCATTACATACGCCAAAGGCAAGCACACGCGTTCGTTCGGCTTCGAATTCCGGCGCATACAAACCAATAGTGTGAGTGATTCTAACGCCCGCGGTACTTACTCGTTTTCCGGCATCGGCACCAGCGGATTTGATTCTGCCGGCATCCCTCTTGCAGCAAGCGGATTCGATTTTGCGGACTACCTGCTTGGCCTTCCGCAAACCAGTTCCATCCGCTTCGGCTCAGCTGATCTCTACATGCGCAACTCAGCCTACAATGCCTTTGTTCAGGATGACTGGCGCTTCCGTTCCAACCTAAGCTTCAACTTCGGCTTGCGCTACGAATACCTGACCCCGCTTCAAGAAAAGTATGGCCGCATGGCGAACCTGGATATCGCTCCCAACTTCCTGGGCGTTGCTGTTGTCACCCCAGCCACACCGGGACCATACACTGGTGCCTTTCCAGGTGGCCTGGTGAATCCCGATAGGAACAACTTAGCACCACGTGCATCACTTGCTTACAAGCCCCGCAAAGGCAAGTCGACGCTGGTTCGCCTCGGCTATGGCATGTACTATAACGGGTCGGTCTACAACTCTGCGGCAAACAAGATGGCGCAGCAGCCACCTTTCGCCAAAACATTTTCCATCAACACCAGCACCGCTCAACCGCTGAGCATTCAAAACGGATTCACTCTGGTGCAGTCAAAATCGATCACCAACAGCTTCGCCATCGATCGCAACTATCGCGTCGGCTATGCACAAACCTGGAATGTCACGCTGCAGCAGGATCTGGTTAAGTCCATGGTTTTGGAACTCGGCTACGTCGGCACCAAAGGCACAAGGCTCGATATGCAGCGCCTTCCCAATCGTGCAGCACCCGGCTCTCCGCTCACTTCCGAACAGCGCCGCTTGATCGGCAACGCAACCGGCTTCACCTTCGATAGCTCTGACGGCAACTCAATTTATCATGCAGCCAACATTCGCGTTTCGCGCCGCTTCCGCCGCGGAATTTCGGCCAACTTCGGCTACACATTCTCGAAGTCAATCGACAACGCATCGTCGGTTGGTGGAGGCGGTGGCGTAGTGGTTCAGGATGATCGCAACTTCGCTGCAGAGCGCTCAGTTTCGCAGTTTAATCGTCCTCATAACCTCACTGCATCCTGGACGCTCAGCACTTCCGGCACGCCCGGCAGCCGTGCGGCGCGTAATGTATGGATGAAGGATTGGCAGCTCACCGGCGGCGTGACAGTTCGCTCAGGCAGCCCGTTTACAGCTAACGTTCTTGGTAATCGTTCCGACGCTGGTGGTAGCGGTGCAGTTGGTAGCAGCCGTGCCGATGCAGCCGGCCTGTCCATTGACAGTGGCACGTTCTTCAACTTAGCCGCCTTCATCATTCCTCCTGGTACGCGCTACGGCAACTCGGCGCGCAACACCATCATCGGACCAACAGCGTCATTCGTGAACGCTTCCTTCGGCCGCACCATTCGTTTCGGCGAAACTCGCCGCAGCATTGATTTGCGCGCCGAAGCAAACAACGTCTTCAACAATGTGGCGATCACAAGCATCGGCACAACAGTAAATTCCAACAACTATGGCTTGGCCCTGAATGCGGCAGGCATGCGTACGATGACAATGAATATGAGGTTCCGGTTCTAATGCGATTTGTAGCCGTCTTTACCGCCATCGCCCTGCTCGCGCAGGCGCAGCAACAACAGCAACCGCCGTCCCTCATCTCCGATTCGGGATTGAAAATTTCCGTCACCACGCAACTGGTGGTGATCAATGTCGATATCCGCGACAAAAGTGGCAAGGCTATTGAAGGCCTGAAAGCTTCTGATTTTTCACTCACTGAAGATGACAAAGCCCAGAAGATTGCCGTGTTCGAATTCCAGAAGCTCGAATCAGAACCGATCGCACCAGAGCCCGTTGCAGCCCCTGCCCCGGCAGGTGCTGTAGTCGCAGCAGTAGCAGTAGCCAAGAAGCAGATCACCCCTTCAGCCCCCGGCCAAGTCCGTTATAAAGATCGCCGCCTGATGGTTCTCTTCTTCGACTTCTCCTCCATGCCGCA
This sequence comes from Bryobacterales bacterium, assembly GCA_038220135.1. Classification (GTDB taxonomy): domain Bacteria; phylum Acidobacteriota; class Terriglobia; order Bryobacterales; family Bryobacteraceae; genus JANXSF01. The sequence goes on from JBBRJC010000056.1 coordinate 6,818, forward strand.
GGAAGATCAAATCCGCGCACAACAGTCGGCCTTGAAGTTTCTGGAAACACAAATCACACCAGCCGACATGGTGTCGATCATGACCTTTGCCAACAAATTACAGGTGGTGGAAGACTTCACCAACGATCGTGAAAAGCTTGTAAAAACCATCAAGGGCTTTCAGATCGGTTCCGGTAGCGAATTTGCAGCAGACGGTGCGAGCGGCGACACAGCAACAGAAGACGATTCCGCCTTCACCGCTGACGAAACGGAATTTAACGTATTCAACACAGATCGTAAATTAAGTGCTCTTGAATCCGCAGCGAAAATGCTCGGCTCCCTGCCAGAGAAAAAGGCCCTTGTCTACTTCTCCAGCGGCGTCGGCAAGACCGGCCTTGAAAACCAATCGCAATTGCGTGCAACCACCAATGCCGCGGTGAAGGCCAACGTTGCTTTCTACCCAATTGATGCCCGCGGCTTGGTTGCTACGGCACCGGCAGGCAACGCCTCCACAGGATCGCCGCGTGGCTCGGCAATCTACAGTGGTGGCGCACAATCTTCGGCTCGTCAAAAGAACAACGATCAACAGGAAACGCTGGTCACTCTTGCTGGCGACACGGGCGGCAAAGCACTGCTCGACAACAACGATCTGGCGATGGGAATTCAGCAGGCACAAAAGGACGTCTCCAGCTACTACATCATCGGTTACTACAGCAGCAATGGTGCTCTGGATGGCCGCTTCCGCAAAGTTAAGGTGAAGATGAACGATTCGAAATTGGCATCGGCGAAGATCAATTATCGCAATGGCTATTTTGCAGGAAAAGAGTTCAAGAATTTCACTACCTCCGAACGCGAGCGGCAGTTGGAAGAAGCAATTTTGTTGGGTGATCCGATGACCGAACTCCCGATGGCTCTCGAAGTAAACTACTTCAAAATGGGCAAAATGAGCTACTTCGTTCCCATTGCAATGAAGATCCCTGGCTCAGCCATGGAGACACTGAAGAAGGGTGGAGCCGAAAAAACGGAACTTGATTTTATCGGCCAGATCCGCGACTCGAAGAACCAACTTGCAGGCACTGTTCGCGACTCAATTTCGGTGAAACTGAAAGGGGATGAATCCAATACTCTGAGCAAGAAGAACTTGCAGTACGATTCAGGCTTCACACTTGCCCCGGGCAACTATACAGTTAAATTTCTCGCTCGCGAAAATGTTTCCGGCAAGATGGGCACGTTTGAATCGAAGTTCACCGTGCCTGATCTAAATGTGCCATCCAAGCTGCTGCAAACCAGTTCTGTAATCTGGTCAAATCAACGTGAACCGATGGCTGCAGCAGTAGCTTCGGTAGAAAAGAGTAAGAAGATTTTGGCTGCACACCCGCTAATTCAAGATGGCCAGAAACTGGTGCCCAGCATCACGCGCGTGTACCGCACCAACCAAAGCCTTTATGTTTACATCGAAGTGTATGATCCAGGCCTGACAGCCGGTACAAAAAATCCAGACATTATGGCCAGCCTCAGCTTCTTCCAGGGCAAGGTGAAGACGTTCCAAACCGAAGCAGTCCACGTGCAATCAGTTTCCCCCACGCGCAACCACATGGTGCCGGTTCGCTTTGAGATTCCGCTAGCCAGCATCAAGCCGGGCAACTACATTTCACAAGTGAATCTGGTTGATGAAGCCGGGCAAAAGTTCACCTTCGCCCGTTCGCCGATGGTCTTGCTGAAGTAGTTCATTTACTGTTGAACCTGGGCGGCCCCTGCGGCCGCTTAGGCTGCTTCGTGGATGAGTTTCAGCGCCAACATCGCAAACGCCCGCCCGTCGTCATCGGAAAACTCAACTTCGTAGACACCCGCTGCCAATACTTCAACCACCGTGCCTACCTGGCCGCGGATCAAGCTGTGTTCAGGTACGTCCTCTAGCCGCGCGACCACCGAAAGAATTTCAATTTCTATCATGGAGAACCCTTCCTTTGTAGTACATAACAACTCGTCAGCCGTGGCAATGTTTGTCCAGTCAGAACAATCCATGCGGACCGGATGCCAACGGATCGATCTTTGTGGGTCAACTCGAAATCAATGCTGTAACGCTGTCCATAAATATCCAAAAGCCCGAGCCGTGCTTCCATATTGGAAGCGGCTTGAAGGATAGCCATTCGACACGCCGATGCACAGAAACTTAGAGCGTGCCAACCGACGCAAAAACCCTCGCCTTATTTCGCCCCGTCATGTGATGAGGATTTAGACAGTAATCCTGAAGCTTTTGAATGTCAACTATTGCGTTTTCACCATTGGGCAAATTCAACATACTTCACCCCTTATCGAATCTCCCTAATCGTAATATTACGAAACAAAACCAAGCTGAACCGATCATGCAGTTGCAGTCCAATGGGCCCCCGTTTGCTGCGCTTCGGATCGCCTGCATGCTCAGCCACCACCCGCCCATTCAGCCGCACCCGAATCATCGCATTCCGCGATTCAATATCCAACTGATTCCATTCCCCCGCCTTCTGCACTCCATCCGGCGCAGCCACAAAAGTATAGATACTGCCCGTGGGATACTTGCTGTTCGGCTCATCAATAATCTGAATCTCATACCCGATATGAGCCGGCGTAATCTGATCTTCAATCCCGTAACTCTTATCCCCACGCGATCCATCCCGAATGGAAATCCCGCTGTTTCCGCGCGGCGGCAGCCAATATTCCACATGCAGATCATACTCGCCAAACTCGTCCTTGGTATAAAGCCAGGCCTGCTGATTCTTCCATGTTCGGAACTGCCGGTCTGTCACCGGCCACGCTCCAAACGGCTTGTTATCAGGGGTTGAATGCAAGCCCATCAATACTCCGTCGGGCACAACAGACCAAACACCGTCCCCATGTTTTTCCCACCCATCTAAATTCTTACCGTTGAACAGCACTCGCTTGTCCGCAGCCATCAGCCCGGCTGCCAACATTACAAATACAAAAACGAATCTCATAGAATCCCAGTGTATTGCACATCACCAAACCACGCAGTCTACAATAGTGCGATATGCTCCAAATCCTCGGCGCTCACCAAAACTTGACCACTTGTGCTCAATTAGAGTTGACCAACCCAGGAGGCGCCCCTTGGCCCGTAAGGCATAGGTGGGCAAGACGTTATCATCCCCGGCCACGCCGGGCTGGTGGGTCGTTTCTCGCGAGCATACCCGGGTAATTTCTCGCGAGCGCCGAAGGCTCCGATTCGTCCTGGCCACCGCACTGGCCCTTTCGATTGCCAACGCCACGGAAGTGAAGCGTCCTCGCATCACCGGTGTTGCCCAAAAGTTATTTAATATACCGTTTTAGTAAATCTTATCCGTATTAGCACACCGCTTGCTGACGCGCGCGGCTCGGTAACCTACTGTTAACACGTAGCTTATTAACCGAATGTGAACGCCATGGATGGCCGAAAGAAATAAGCTTATTCAAAAGTAACGCACTGTCTGAAACAGCTACCTGATCGAATTTGGCAACCTAATGAAAGCAGGGGAAATAGGGGTATGAAAGTTCAGTGATCCGATTTGTTTAGTTTCAAATTCAGGATCTAAACGGACTAAATGGCGGCTTCAGCCACTCCGGTGGCTCAGCTTTTCGGCTTGTAGGCGATGCAGTCGATTTCCACTTTCATTTGTGGGTTGGCGAACTTACATTCAATTGTGGTGCGGGCCGGTTTGGCATTGCCGAAAAATTCGGCATACACCGCATTCATGGCGGCAAAATCTCCGCCGTCGCGCAAATAAACCTGGCACTTCACGGCATCGGCCATACTTGCGCCAACCCCTTCCAGGCAATGCTTTACGTTCCCCAACACGAGCCGGGTTTCGTGCTCTATCGAGCCATAGGACATCTGGTCGGTGGCAGGGTCTATTGGACCCTGCCCTGATACGTAAAGAAAATCTCCAGCCCGCACCACGTGGCTGTATGGACCACGTGGGCTGACCGATCCTTCGGGAATCAATCGTTCAATCATCGAATGCTAGTCCTTCTTGCGCGGCCGCCGTGTTGTTGTCGGTCTTGGGCGATCCCCACCGGGCTTGGGACCAACCATTTTACGACGTGGGGCACGCTTGGGTTTCTGTTCCGGCAACGGCTCGGGTGTTGGGGCGAAGCGGCTGGGCTGGCCGATAACGATCGGCTGCTTTTCTTCCTCTTCGATAATCTCTGGCTCGGGCGGTGCAGGGGGCATTGCGGGCGGGTAGAACTCGGCTCCGAGCGTGACGATGATGCCACGGTCCGGATGGGGCTCCAAACGCACCACGGTCTTGTCCTGCGCAAAATTGAGCAGTTCGGTGAATTCCTGGAAACCAAATTTCTTGTGGTCGAATTCCGGGAACTCCTCCACCATCCACTTGTTGAGATTGTCGGAAGGTTCGCCTTCCTCCATTTCCAACCGATGGACTTCAAGCACTTCACGAAG
>JBBRJC010000057.1:0-11227 GCA_038220135.1 Bryobacterales bacterium
GCTCCGTGCAGTAAGCCTCCCCGATGATCAGGGTTTCCTGAACCGCTACCCACGTCAACTGAGCGTCGGGTTGGCGCAACGCGTCTTGATCGCCATGGCCGTTCTCCATCGCCCGGCGTTGTTGCTGGCAGACGAGCCAACAAGCGCCCTTGATGCACTCACACAAGCCGAGATCCTCGACCTGTTCCGCAGGTTGAATATTGAATTTGGCACCGCAGTTTTATTTGTATCCCATGACCTGCTTTCTGTCGCATCCTTATGCCACAGAGTCGCGATCCTAGACAACGGAGTGATCGTTGAACAAGGTACGCCGCTTGAAATCTTTACTCGCCCACGACACGCATACACGCGGCGCCTGGTGAGCGCGGTTCCAAAACTCCAGTTTGCTTCTCCGCAAAAAACTGCCCATCTGGAGTTTGCAACCTCGTTTGAATTTACCGCTCAACTGGCGCTGTTCTCCGAACAACTTGAACCCGATACGGAAAAGGTGTCAGTCCAATAAATGACCCAGCAAATGACCACTTCCGGAAAATTGTTCGTCGGCGCAATCATTGCGGTTGGCATTTGCGCCTCCGTGTATGGTGTTGCCGGTTGGCATTCCAACGATTTAGCCCGCTTGGTCACGTATCTGATCATCACCTGTCTCGCCGCCCGCATGAAGATCCATCTGCCGTACATTTCTGGAACTTTGTCCGCAGGATTCCTATTCGTCTTTATCGGCGTAATTGAGCTAACATTGCCTGAAAGTTTACTTTTGGGTGCAGCAACTGTGCTGGTACAGAGCTTTTTCCCAATCTGCAAGTCAAAAAGCTATCAGATCGCTTTCTCTGTGGCGAATAACCTTACGGCCATTCTGGTTGCGTACACCTTCAATCGCTGGGCAAATGAGCATTTGATTTGGTTCGGGTTACCGCTATTGCTTACCACAATGGCGATGATCTACTTCTTCTTTAATACGCTGCCCATCGCAATGGTAATTTGCGTCACGACCGGCGGAAGATTGAGCACAATTTGGAAGCAAAATTACTTTTGGTCGTTCCCTTTCCATTTGGTTGGTGCTTCGGTTGCAGGACTGATGCACATTGCATCCAATCAATTCGGGTGGCAGGTATCGTTGCTGATTTTGCCATTGATGTATCTGATCTACAATTCGTATGCCAGCTACGTCGGCCGGCTTGAAGACAGCAAGGTGCACGCCGAGGAAATGGCGTCGCTTCACTTGAGGACTATCGAAGCGCTGGCGCTGGCAATCGAAGCCAAAGACGACATCACCCATGCACACCTGCAGCGCGTGCAGACATACGCGGTTGAGTTGGCCCGAGACCTCAATTTACCTGAAATGGAAGTGGAAGCGATCCGAGCTGCCTCGATTCTGCACGATATTGGAAAACTTGCAGTTCCGGAACACATTATTTCAAAGCCCGGAAAATTAACGCCGGAAGAGTTTGAAAAGATGAAAATCCACCCGATCGTCGGCGCGGAAATTCTGGAACGAGTGCAATTCCCCTACCCAGTTGCGCCAATAGTTCTGTCGCACCACGAAAAGTGGGACGGCACAGGGTACCCTTACGGGCAACGTGGTGAAGAAATTCCGATCGGCGCGCGCATTCTTGCCGCTGTCGACTGCCTGGATGCTTTGGCCAGTGACCGTCAGTACCGGCGCGCGTTGCCGCTTGAAGAAGCGATTAAAGTGGTTTTGGCCGAAGGCGGCAAGAGTTACGACCCAAACATCGTCCTGCTTCTCAGCCGTCGCTATAAAGAACTGGAAGAACTCGCAAGAACCCGCAGTGTTGAGATGTCGAAACTGTCGAAACAACTCAAAATTGAACGGGGCGAGGCACCAGCGGCCGGATTTGAAAAGAACATGCCGAATATGTTGCCCTCGGGCGGCGATGGAACCCAACGCATGGACTTCCTGAGCTCGATTGCGGCGGCTCGCCAGGAAGCACAAAATCTGTTCGAATTGTCTCAGGAACTGGGAAATTCTCTAAGCATGAGTGAGACGCTGTCGCTGGTTGCCTCGCGATTAAAGAAAATGGTGCCGTTTGATGCACTGGCACTGTTCACCTTGCAGGACCAGGTGCTTGCCCCTGAATACGTTGAAGGCGAGGATTGTGAAATTCTAGAGACATTGTCCATCCCTGTTGGCGAAGGCCTGCTAGGTTGGGTGGCTCAAAACTCAAAACCCATCATCAATGGGAATCCTACGGTTGAGTCGGGATGCTCCACCGAAAATGCGAACAACATGAAATTGAGCTCAGCTTTGGCTGTGCCATTGATGGGAATCAACGGTGTAGTTGGCGTGTTCGCTGTATATCAGGTTGCGCGCGACGCGTTCACGCGCGATCACTTGCGGATTCTTCAGGCAGTGGCCGGCAAGTTGGCATTTACTGTCGAAAACGCCCATAAATATATTCAAGCTGAAACTTCCGCGTCGATCGACTATTTGACTGGATTGCCAAACGCCCGCGCCATGTTCCAGCGTGTGGATGAGGAATTGGCCCGCAGTGGTCGCAGTGGCGAAGTTGTTTCGGTCATGGTTTGCGACTTGAACGGCTTCAAACTGGTGAACGATCAGTTCGGTCACCTCACCGGCAACCGTTTGTTGCGAGCAATTGCTGAAGGCCTGCAGGAGGCTTTTCGGCAGTATGATCTGGTGGCGCGCCTTGGTGGCGACGAATTTGTGATCGTGCTCCCGGGCATGAGTCACGAGGATGCAAGCAGCCGCATTGCGGAAATCGAAAAATTGGTGCACGATCTAGGATTCGAGATTACCGGGACAAAGCAATTGTCGATCAGCATCGGAGTATCGGTCTACCCGCAAGACGGTGAGACGGTGGAAGACCTGCTTTCCGAAGCCGACCGCCGGATGTATCAGGCCAAGCGGATGCATCATAGTGCACTGAACGCCGGGGGGATTCGCGCTTAGGTTGAGGTCATTACTGGTTTCGTTTTTCGCATCTGAGGAAGAGTTTGTTATTTCAGACTTGGGTTCGGTGGTGCTGCGCCCCCGGATGTTCACCTTAACGGCTTATTCATGGTGCCAGTAATCGCTCAAAGCAGCCAGAGATTCAACACCGGGATATTGGCAACGCGAAAGTCCTTGGTATTGCGCGAAACAATTGTCAAGTCATGTACAAGCGCAGTTGCAGCTAGTAAGCCATCGATTACAGGCAACCCAATTCCGTTGCGCTTTGCTCGAGCGGCCAGTGAACCCCAACGGTCAGCAACAGCCCAGGTTACCGGAAGGATTCTCCCTGCAAACCGCGTCTGCAAGTCGACTTCCAACCAGTTTACTAACAGCGTGCGCCGCTTTCCCGGAGCTAATCCCTCGGCACCCTTCCGGATTTCAGCCAAGGTCAACACGCTCAGGTATATCGTCGACTCAACAGTGGATTCAATCCATTCAATAACCCTGGCATCGGCCATGGGGCTAACAATTCCGGAAATGCAGTTGGTGTCCAGCAGGAATCCTTTCATAACAAAATGTCACGCCCCAAATCCTGATCCCGTTCCATGTCGAGCTTAACCCCGGCCAATGGCGATTCCCGAAAGAATTGGACGAGACTTTTGGGCTGGCCAGACTTGGCTAACAGTTGGGTATATTGTTCATCAGATATCACCACGACGCCTTCCTTGCCCTGACGGGTAACCCGCTGCGGTCCCTCTGTTCGAGCGAGACGAAACAGTTCACTAAAACGCGCCTTAGCTGTTTGCAATTGCCATGTTTGGACATTCATTGCGTTGGTGGAGTTTTTCAAAGTTTTCATAACCGACCAGTCTGACTAGTTTAAGTATAGTACTTCTACTTGCGGGAAAATCTCACATCGACAGAACAGCTGAACTGACTAATTATTGTAGCTATGGTCAATCGCAGTCACTTTTGCTTCCAATGCTGCAAACGCGGCTTAAACATTACCCTTGAGGTCCGGACGGCCATTCACCGATAGCGATATCGCTTTCCTTCATTTTTTCTTGCTCGAAATCATAAATCGGCCCACTCGCACCTGCGGCTTGTCTATGGAGTAGATGTTGATTGCATTGATTCGCAGAAAAACCAGTTGATCGCCACAGGCAATTTTTGTTCTTCCGACGAGTTTTTAAGGGAGCCTGGTCAAATGAACAGGGTCGGTTTCCTGCACGTTAAAGACCGGATTTCGAAGTGGGTGAGCGTCTTTCCACTGTGTGCTGATTGCAGGTAAAAATGCTTATACGTAGTTATCAATGGACAAACCATCCTAAATCTGCTTGCCGTTTAGTGCGAACCACTCAAATATGCCCCAAGTTATCACCCGGTACCCGTCAACCCATTTGACACAAAACAAACGAATTCGGTAAGCTAAAGTGTTCGTTAGTCTCAGTCGGAGATAGTGTGTCTATGAATACAGTAGTTCCTTCCGGAAAGAATTTCCAACGCGATTGGCATGTGATCGACGCCAGTGGCTTGATTCTTGGCCGGGTTGCCACAAAAGCAGCTTCCATTTTGATGGGTAAGCATAAGCCGATTTACACCCCGTACATCGATACCGGTGACCACGTGGTTGTGATCAATGCTGAAAAAGTTCGCCTGACCGGTAAGAAAGAAGATCAAAAATTGTACCGTCGTCACTCCGGTTACCCGGGTGGTTTGACGGAAGTTACCGCTCGCCGCATGCGCGCTACGCGTCCTGCCAAGATGCTTGAAGAAGCCATCTCTGGTATGTTGCCGAAGACGAAAATGGGTAAGCAAATGTACCGGAAACTGAACGTTTATGCCGGTGACCGTCATCCACACCAGGCCCAAGGCCCAGTGTCGATGTCGATTGAATAGTTTTTCAAGAGTTAAGTGAGGATCTAGTGGCAGCGATTCAGCAATGGTTAGGGACAGGACGCCGTAAAACTTCCGTGGCTCGGGTTTATCTCCGTCACGGCAAGGGCACCATCACGGTGAACGGCCGCAATGTTGACAAATACTTTTCGATGGACACAGCAATTTCTCTGGTGAAGCAGCCTCTGCTCGCCACTGAAATGGCTGACAAGTTCGATGTATTGATCGTCGCCGATGGCGGCGGTGTAACAGGACAAGCCGGTGCCGCTCGTCTGGGCATCGCTCGTGCGTTGTGCGAATTCAACCTCGAACTTCGTGGCAAACTCAAAAGTCTCGGGTATCTTACCCGCGACCCGCGCGCCCACGAACGTAAAAAGTATGGTCAAAAGGGCGCCCGCAAACGGTTCCAATTCTCCAAGCGCTAATATTTTCCCCAGGAGCCGGCTTCGTACCGGCTCCTACTCTCCTCAACCGAGTTGTTCCGCACTGTGTTCCCTCGCACAAATTCCGCTTAGGGCCGTCGCGTGGGTGTGTGGTTCCTGACTCCGAACCAGATTTTTAGGAGGCTTTTTTGCCGTCGATTTCAATGAAGGAATTGCTCGAAGCAGGCGTACACTTCGGGCACCAGACCAAGCGCTGGAATCCAAAGATGAAAGAGTACATCTTTGGCGAACGCAACGGGATTTACATCGTAGATCTCCAAAAGACACTGAAACTTTTCAAAGACGCAATGCGCTACGTCGGCGTAATGGCTGCCATGGGCAAAACCGTGCTATTTGTTGGCACCAAACGCCAGGCTCAGGAAGCCATCGCTGAAGAAGCAACCCGTTGCGGCATGTACTACGTCAACAACCGTTGGTTGGGCGGACTGCTCACCAATATGACGACCGTTCAAAAGTCGATCAAGCGCCTCAAGGAACTCGACGATCTGGCCAATATCCAACTCTGGGCTGGCCGCTCGAAGAAAGAAGTGGGCCGTCTTGAACGCGAACGCAAGCACTTGCAACAGAACCTGGCTGGCATCAAAGATATGCCCGGCTTGCCTGATGTGATGTTCGTCGTCGATTCCAACAAAGAAGCGATCGCTGTGTTCGAAGCACGTAAACTGGGTATCCCGGTTGTCGCCGTTGTCGACACAAATTGCGATCCCGATGTTGTCGATCACGTTATCCCTGGTAATGACGACGCTTTGCGCGCAATCCGCTTGTTCACCACTAAAATTGCTGATGCCTGCATCGAAGGCCGTGCCCTCGCAACCGAGCAGGACTTCACGCACGCAGTACCTCACATTACTGTCGACGAAGACACCACGGGCGAACAAACAGTCAGTGACTACGCCCAGTACCTTGATCCACAGTACGCAGAGCAACTGATGTCGGAAACCATCCCTGACGACGAGATCACCTCAAACCTGCCCAAGAAATTGCAGCAGGATCTCGAAAAAGACTAGCATCGCTCCACTGCCGTAACCTTGCGCCCGGTACCTGAATAAGGCCCCGGGCGCGAAACAAACCCAATCAATCCAGCTTTCATACAGGACATACGACTATGGCGGAAATCACCGCAGCATTGGTAAAAGATCTACGCGAGCGCACCGGCGCTGGCATGATGGAATGTAAAAAGGCTCTTGTTGAAGCCAATGGCGATCTGGCGGAAGCAGAAATCGTGCTCCGCAAACGCGGCGTCGCTTCAGCATCGAAAAAGTCCTCTCGCGCAACGAAACAAGGTGTTGTCGGTACTTACATTCACCCCGGCTCACAGCTTGGTGTAATGGTGGAAATCAACTGCGAATCAGACTTCGTCGCCCGCACGGACGACTTCCAGGAACTGGTTCGTGACATTGCCATGCAGATCGCAGCGGCCGACCCGAAGTACCTGCGCAAAGAAGACGTCACCGAAGATATCCTGGCCCGCGAACGCGACATTCAGCGCGCCCGTGCACTTGCTGAAGGCAAGCCGGCGCAGATTGTTGACAAAATGGTGGAAGGCCGCCTGTCCAAGTTTTACGAAGAGTTCTGCTTGCTTGAGCAGCCCTTCATCAAGGACAACGCGATGACCATTCAGCAGGTCATCACCGCAAAGATCGCAAAGATCGGCGAGAACATCAACATCGCCCGCTTTGCGCGCTTTAAGGTCGGCGAAACCTCAGGTTCCGAACCTGCGGCAGAGCAGCAGGGTTAACGAGCGTGGCCCGGTACGGACGCATTTTACTGAAGTTGTCCGGTGAAGTTCTGGCCGGCAGCGAACGCTTTGGCATCGACCCGGAAAAGGTCGAAAGCCTGGCAGCGGAAGTTGCTGAAGTGGCCCGTACTGGTGTCCAAATTGGCTTAGTGGTTGGGGGTGGCAATTTCTTTCGAGGAGTTGCCGCCGCCGCCCGCAACATGGATCGCGTTTCGGCAGATCATATGGGAATGCTGGCAACAGTGATCAATTCCCTGGCACTGCAGGACGCGCTTGAAAAACAAGGCGCCCCAACGCGCGTGATGACCGCAATTGCCATGCATTCAGTGGCTGAGCCCTATATTCGGCGCCGTGCCATCCGGCACCTCGAAAAAGGGCGTATTGTCATCTTCGCCGCAGGCACCTCCAATCCTTATTTTTCCACCGACACTGCAGCCACCTTGCGCGGCCTCGAAATACATGCCGAGGTTGTAGCAAAGGCAACCAGCGTCGATGGAGTTTATGACAAAGATCCCCGCAAACACGACGATGCAGTTTTCTACGAAAAGATTGGTTATCAGGAAGTGCTGGCCAAAGCGTTAGGTGTCATGGATGCCTCAGCCGTGGCCATGTGCCGTGATAACAGCCTGCCCATCGTTGTGTTTAACTTAAGAACAGCCGGAAATATTATGCGTATGTCGATGGGGGAACCTGTTGGCACGCTCATCGGCGTATGAGGACGCGACATGTCTAATTTTACAACCATAAAAGAAGTAGAAGCCTCTGCCAAAACGCGCATGGATAAGGCGCTTGGCGATATGCAGCATGCCATTTCGATTATGCGCACGGGCCGCGCGTCGGTGAACCTGCTTGATGCAATCAAGGTGGAAGCCTACGGCAGCATAAACCCGCTCAGCCACGTGGCAACGTTGCATGTGCCAGAGCCTGCCATGATAACGGTGCAGCCATTCGATGTCAGCCTGATTGGCGTAATCGAAAAAGCGATCCGCACGTCGGATTTGGGCCTGAACCCAGCCAATGACGGCAAATTGATCCGCCTCCCGATCCCTGCACTGAACGAAGAGCGCCGCAAAGAATTGGTGAAGCAGTTGCACGGAACTGCTGAAGATCACCGTGTGGCGATGCGCAACATTCGCCGCGACGCCAACGATGCGGTGAAGAAGCTGTTCAAGGATAAGCTGGTTAGCGAAGACGACGAAAAGCGAGCTGTGGCTGATATTCAGAAAATGACCGATGCCGCAATTGCGAAACTCGATCAGTCCGTAAAGTCGAAAGAAAACGACGTATTGCAGGTGAAATAGTTTGGTTTATTAAGTTTTCGGTCCCGCAAGAGCAAAAATGCCCTCCCAGCTAAGGCCCACAAGCCTCCCTGCTGCGAGGGCATTTTTGTTGGTTGCTTTAATCTGAATTTCGCAAATTAAGGATCGGCGAAATGCCAGTCACAGGGATTTCAAAAAAAGTATCCCCAATCTTTTCAATCCCACCCACCGCCGGTAAACCCGGCTCCAAACTACCCCATGCTAGGATTGAAAGCAGGAAAAGGCAGCCCGTGTGGCTGCCTTTTCCATTTCGAACACCCAAAAGGAGCCCGTAAAATGTCCACAAACGCACAAATCGCAGCCAATCAAGCCAACGCCCAGTTTTCCACCGGTCCCCGCACTCCGGAAGGCAAATCCGCTTCAGCCCAAAACGCGCAAAAGCACGGCCTGACGTGCGCCTACCCAGTAATCCGCAGCGAAGAAGAACGAACCCAATTTGAATCCCTTACCGCCAAATTCGAATATGAAGTCCGCCCCGCCGGTCAATCGGAAATGGTCATTTTCAAACAGCTGATCCTTGCCGCTTGGAATATCGACCGCTGCCATCGCCTCGAAGCCGAACTCAGTTCCAATTCCGAAATCGACCCATTGCTAGACGAAGCCCTATCCAAAACCATAGCCCGAATCGAAACCTATCGCATGCGAGCCGAACGAAATTTCTACAAAGCACTAAGAGAGTTAAAAGCCAATCGTCCCTCGGGCAAATTCCAGGAACGCGCCCAAGTAACCTTCGAACAAAACGAACCCAAATACATCCAAGTCCCCTACCGCGAGCCATATATCCGCCTCACGCCAAAGCTCGGACGCAACGAACCATGCCCCTGCGCCTCAGGCAAAAAGTACAAGCAATGCTGCCTGGAAAACGAACCCACCCTCGCCCAGGCCGCCTAACATGACTCAGCTATTTAGCGGCTTCAAACACAGTCCAGGGGCTGGCGGGCAAATCCTTGACCAGGGCCTGCTGCCAATTGTGTTCCTTGTGCTTTGCCAAATGTGCCTTCGCTTTATAGTTCCGTCCGCACGCATGACCCATCGCCGCAGAAATCTTCATTGCCCCCGCCATATTCGCATCGGCAACCTTATTCTGCACCGCGCCTGCAGTGCCATAGGGCCCCCACCAGCCCTTAATCCCCCGAGGCGACAGCTCAATGTGCCCACACAAAGTCCGCTCGCTTGGCTGCTCTTTCTTCTCGAAACTATCGTAATGATCGGCCAGAAATGTCTTCGCCATTTCCGCATCAATCTTGCCACGATTGGCCGTAATCACCTGGTCCCAACGCACCCGCCGCGCGGTCGCACTCACACCCAGATCGCTCGGGTCAAAATCGGTTTCATCGGAAATCAACTTCGCATTCACCGGATAATTCGATCCCGAAAAATAGCCGTCCTTCGACTTCCGCAGCGTTACGTTTTTCAAACCCAATTCCAGAGAACCAATCTCGCCAGTCTTTCGATCAGCAACCAGCCAGTTGTTGGCATACCCGCCGTTGTTGCCCTCGCTCATGATTCGTGCAAATTCGTCGATCGACCCCGAATATTGCATCGCCTTGCGCGCCCGCACAAATTCCGGCACGCCCCCCGGATCAAAGCCATTAAACTGACTGATCGTCGTTTCGGTGATCATCATCCCAGCAGAATTAATTCCGAAATCATCGGCACTGTGAATGTAGCCGGGAAAGCCGTCCATCACCATGCGATGCCCGGTCGAAGGTGCAATATCAAAAATGATGTTCCACCGAGCCCCGTCCAGGTAGCCAGTCCATGCGTTATGCGCAATCACCGGCTTGCCGTCTTTGGTGTAGCTACCGGTCGCCACAAATGCACTGCACCGTTCCGGCAGCGGCGGCTTCACCGCGCCCACAATCTTGTTGTGTTTGTCATACCATGGCACGTAGTAAGGACCAAGCTCCAAAGACGCATTCATCGCCACCAAATCCCAAATGTCCATCTTCACTTTGCGCGCTTCAAGCCCTCGCACAATTCCTTCCAACTCATCGCGATACTCCTGCTCAATCTTCGGCCAAAGCACTTGCTCGGCCGCCTTGCGGAAGAACGCCCAATCTTTCTTAGTATCGTGCGTCATCTCAAGCTCAATCACCTTGAACGCATCTTTGATTTCAGGAGCAAGCAGGTACCCGTGCTGAAATCCCAATTCCATGGGCGAGCCTTCCAGGTGAATAAAAATCCAACCTGCACGCACGGGTGCACGAAAAGCACCTTTCAAACGTCCATCTTTTTGATGCACGTCCGTTTTTCCACCGCCGTAGGCGACGCTTGCGGCCAAAAGTGTGGCCAGAACAAAATGGGTTAGTGACTTCAATGCCCCCTCCAATGTTCTAATTATAAGGAGACTCATGACTTTCCGCGCACTGTTTTCTTTCACCCTTCTATCAGCAGCCTTATTGGCTCAGGGCCCAGCCATTACGATGAACCCCGATCGGCCAAACGATGTCATCGCAATCGTTAACGGCAAGCCTCTAACGCAGGCAGAATTTTTGCAACTTTACCTTTCCATGGATGCCAAAACGCAGGAAGCCCTGAAAACCAATCCTACGGAATATCTGAAGTATTACGGCTTCCTCGACAAACTCGCCAGCATGGCGGAAAAGGAGAAATTGCAGGATCGCGAGCCCTTCAAAACCAAGCTTCAATTGAACCGTCTGCAAACTCTGTCGGAGGCGATGATGCAGCAATTCGATTACTCCGATATTGTCACTGCCGGAGATCAGGAACGCTACTATCGCAGTACCATCGACAAATATACCGAAGCCAAAGTGAAGTTGATCTATCTGTCCTACACCTCACCGACAGAAGAATTGAAAGCCAGGCAGAAGGCCGAAGAAGTCTCCGCAAAAATCAAAAAGGGTGCCGATTTCATCGCCATGGTCAAAGAGTTTTCACAAGACAAAGACTCCCGTGA
>JBBRJC010000058.1:0-11210 GCA_038220135.1 Bryobacterales bacterium
AGTATGGTGTCCCTGAGATGGAAGTTTTAAGCTTTGTCTTATCGGCGTTCATCAGCGTTTATCGGCGGCCCTTAATTAGGAAAGTTTATGGCCGCCGATGAACGCCGATAAACCCAGATAAGGCAAAGACAAGTCGCCAGAGATGGAGATTGCAACGAAGTTAGTATGGTGTCCCTGAGGTGGAAGTTTTAAGTTTAAGGTTTGTTTTATCCGCGTTCATCAGCGTTTATCGGCGGCCAACCTGAAGCCAATTCCGCAAACTTAACTACCAGGCTCTGGAGGCGCGATAACCATAAGGATCGGCACCGGCTTCAATCACGCCATCGGGCATCACGCGAATCATAATCGGTGCCGCTCCATTCGCAAAGCGGGGCGTCGAACTGGTTACATGACCTTTAGCGGCAAGTTCATTCAGAACCTGCGTGGAAATGCGTTCATCCAAAATCAGGTCACCAGGATTCATAGCGTGGTTGTCAAAACTCGAGACCAGATGGCGCGTCTGGAAGCGAGGGGCTTCAACGGCACTCTGCGCGTTCATGCCAAACTCCACCACGTTCAAAAACATTTGCAGCAGAGATTGATCCTGATTGTCGCCGCCAGGAGTAGAGAATGTCAGAAACGGCTTTCCGCCTTTGGTAACCAGCGTTGGACTCAGCGTTACCCGCGGACGCTTTCCACCGGCCAATTCATTGGGATGCCCTTCAACCAGCAGGAAACTTTGCGCACGCTCGGTTAGCGGTATGCCCGTGTCCCCAGCAATCACTGAAGGAAGCCAGGCACCCGATGGTGTTGCGGCAAACACGATGCCATCTTTGTCGATGGCATTCACACAGGTGGTATCGCTCGCCATCAATTCGTCGTCAATGCGAATTTTGACTATGTCCGTTTCCGAAGGATGCCGCCCGCGTTTGCCGCCCATCATACCGGGTAGAAAGCTGAGCGAGGCACGGGGAGAAATTTTCTGACGGCGCTCCTCGGCATACTCCTTCGATAGCAGCCGTTCAATCGGAATTTGTGAAAACTTCGGATCGCCGTAATAGGTATCGCGATCCGCATAACCCAGCTTCAAAGCCTCAACCAAAGTGTGGATATATTCGCTGCTGTTGTAGCGCATCGCACCCAGATTGAATGGCTCCAGCATGTTTAAAGCTTCAAGGAAAATCGGTCCCTGGCTCCAGAAACCCGGCTTATAAACAGTCATGCCGCGATAGGTTGTGGAAACCGGCTCTTCCACTTCCAAACGAAATGCCGCCATGTCTTCGTAGCGCAGCAGTCCGTTGTTAGCCTTCATGAAAGTGTCAATTTTGTGAGCAACTTCACCGCGGTAAAAATAGTCACGAATCGAGTCGATTGCAGCAGCGCGGCCAGCGCCACCTTTCAAAGCCTGCGCTTCAATAGCAACCATAGCCCGCAATGTTTTCGCCAGATCCTTCTGTTGGAAATTTTCACCAGGCACCGGAACTCTGCCACCAGGAAGAAAAACGTCTTTCGAGGTTGGGTATAAATCGAAGAAGCGGCGCGAACGGGCAATCGAACTGGAGCGCTGCTCATCAATCGGCACACCGTCAGCCAGTTCAATAGCCGGGGCAACCACTTCAGCGAATGACTTGGTACCAAACTCGCGTAATGCGAGCAGTGCCGCGTCAACCATTCCCGGCACAAGCGCAGGCATAATGCCAGCAACCGGCACCATCCCTTTTAAGCCGTTCGGTTCCACTTGCTGTACTTCGCCCGGCTGCATTCGGCGGTTGCGAAAGAAATCGGCCGTCGCCATTTTGGGCATGGTGCCAACACCGGCAATGGAAAACACACGGCCATCTTTCGTGCGAATCAATATTGGTGCTTCGCCACCAAAGCCGAAATGAGAGTACTCCACAATACTTGCGGCAAGCATGGTAGCAATACCGGCATCAACGGCGTTGCCGCCCAGATAATAGAGACGCATGCCTGCATCAACGGCATTATCAGAGCCGCCGGCAACAGCGCCGCGCAACCCGCGAACGGGCATGCGCACGGGGCGCTCCTGCCGAACGGGCCGCGTCATTTCTGCTATTCGAGGCAATTGCGGCGGCGGTTTTTGCGGCTGCGCGCTTTGTCCGAATAGTGCTCCACCAACCACCAGCGCAATTCCTGCGGCCGGTAAAATCCATTCAAAAGAAGCTTTGCCGTACTTCATAGTGTTAGCCCCATTATAATGACTTGAAATGCCTTCGGAACTTGAAGCAGCAATTCCGGATGAAAATTCTTCATCTTCGGTTCACAGTGAGGAGCCAATGTTGTACTGCCCCGTGTGCAGTCTTCGCTTGTCAGAACGTAAATGCAAGCTGTTTTGCGAGCGTTGCGGATACTACATGTCCTGTTCGGATTACTACTAAAATTGCGATGCACTCACTGATACTTTTTCTCCTACTTGGCGTTTCACTCAACGCCGCAGACGATGGTTCCCGTTGGTGGTCCCATGTGGCCGTACTCGCCGATGACAATATGGAAGGCCGAAATACGGGCAGCCCGGGACACCACCGTGCAGCCGCATATATAGCCGGCAAATTCAAAGAAGCAGGTTTGAAGCCCGGCGGTAAGAACGGTTATTTGCAGCCAGTGTTGCTGGAATCGCGGCGTATTGTTGAGGAGTCAAGCAGCCTGGAATTGGTTCGCGATGGCAAGACAACCAAGCTCACTCTGGGCAAAGAAGCATTTCTCAGCAGCCGTGTGAATCAGGCACCTAAAATTGAGGCTGAACTGGTTTTTGTTGGCTACGGCATTCAACTTCCAGAGGCGAATCGTGATGATTTTGCGGACCTCGATTTGAAAGGCAAAATTGCAGTTTATCTTTCTGCGACGCCGCCTGGTATTTCCGGTGCCGTGGCCGCACACGCGCAATCGGCGGCAGAGCGTTGGAAGGCGATGCTAAAGGCTGGTGCCGTTGGTTCGGCGTCAATCTCCGCTCCAGGCGCTGTGGCTGTTCCCTGGGTTCGCGCTTCCGCCGCACGCTTGCAGGCATCCATGTCGCTGCTTGATAAATCGCTCACCGATGAAACTGGGCATAGCATTTCCGCAGTAATCAATCCGGCTCATGCTGCTTTGTTTTTTGAAGGCACCGGCCATACATGGGAAGAGATTCTAGCGGCGCACAAAGACTCAAAACAACTGCCGCACTTTGCGATGAACCGCAGTCTGCGTGCAACTGCCCGAATCGAACGTGGGAAAGTGAAATCGGAAAATGTGGTTGGCTTGATTGCCGGAACTGATCCAAGTTTGAAGAGCGAACTGCTGGTGCTATCGGCTCACATGGATCACCTGGGCGTGAACAAGGCGCTGAAAGGCGACCAGATTTTTAACGGCGCCATGGACAATGCCAGTGGCGTTGCAGCGCTGCTTGAAATTGCGGCAAAGCTCGGTAAATCGCAGCCGAAGCGGAGCATCGTTCTTGTGGCAGTCACAGGGGAAGAAAAAGGTCTGCTCGGGTCTCGTTACTTTGCAAATCGGCCAAGCGTAAAAGGCACCATTGTGGCCGATCTGAACATGGATATGTTCATGCCAATTCATAAACTGGAAAGTGTAATCGTGTTGGGCATTGAAGAATCCACGTTGACTACGGCAATTGAACAATCGGCATCCGAGTCTGGTTTGAAATTGCTACCTGACCCTGTTCCGCAACAACGCCGCTTTATCCGCAGCGATCAGTATAGTTTTATCCTGCGCGGATTTCCCTCGGCCGCATTTAAATTCGGCTATGAAAAAGGTTCGCCCGAAGAAGCGATGCAGACTGAATGGCTGGCAAAGCGCTATCATGCTGTTTCCGACGATTTGTCTCAGCCTGTGGATAAGGCAGGAGCGGCGCGATTTATTGAGTTTTTGGGAAGAGTGGCAGAACTGGTGGCCAATCAACCTGAGCGCCCCAAATGGCGCGATGATAGTTTCTTTAAACGGTTTGCAAATTAGGAGACGTGGATGTTTATTCCTTTAACCCCTGTCCGGTTCCTGTATCGCGCGATGGACACTTTTGAGAGTCATGTTGGCGTTGTTTGCGGCAGCACGGAACTTACGTATGGCCAGTTTGGCGCACGTGCCTGCCGCCTTGCTTCCGGTCTGGTGAAACTTGGGATTAAGCCCGGCGATCGCGTCGCTTACTTAAGCTTCAACACGCACCAGTTACTGGAAGGTTACTACGGCGTGATTATGGCGCATGCGATTGTAATGCCGCTGAATGTGCGATTGTCGCCGCTGGAACTGGTGAATATATTGAATCACTCCGGCGCTAAAGCGCTATTGTTTGAGGCTGATTTTATTCCCTTAGTTGAACAGTTGAAGAAAGAATGCCCGGCGATTGAGCACTTCATTTCGCTCGATGCCCCGACAGAATTGGCCGCCCTGACAAGCACCGATTTGTTGGCAACCGGCAGCCCCGATAAAGTGGATTTTCTTTCGATTGATGAAATGTCGATCGCCGAATTATTCTATACCTCCGGCTCAACAGGTTCACCGAAAGGAGTGGCGCTGGCCCATCGAACCATCTACATGCATGCGATGGATGCGGCACTGATTTTCCGCCAGGACAGCAATGTTGTTGACCTGCACACCATTCCACTGTTTCACGCCAACGGTTGGGGACGGCCCCAAACATCAGTATTAATGGGCACACGGCAGGTAATGGTGCGGCGCTTTGAGCCAACTTTTGTGTTGCGGACAATCGAAGAGCAGAAGGCAACAGACATGAGCCTGGTGCCAACCATGGCCAATGCGTTGCTCAATTCACCCGATTTGGCGAAATACAATTTGTCGAGCATGAAGCAGATCATGATTGGCGGTGCAGCGGCTTCGCCTGAACTGGTGGAGAAGTTGGAAATTGCCTTTGGCTGCGAAGTGGTTTGCGGTTACGGTTTAACGGAAACCTGCCCTTTGTTGACCACATCGCGTCCTAAGCCTGCGGTGGTTTACGCAAATGAGGCGGATCGCTTCAAGCGACAATCGATGGCCGGATGGTCTGCCCATGGGGTGGAAGTTCGAGTGGTAGACAACGACAACAACGACGTCCCACGCGATGGTTTAGCGATCGGTGAAGTGATTGCTCGCGGCGATCATGTGATGGACGGCTACTATAATGAGCCTGAAGTAACGGCAGGCGTGATCATCGACAAATGGTTCCATTCCGGCGATATGGCGGTGTGGGATACCCACGGCTATATCCACATTGTGGACCGAAAGAAAGAGATCATCATTTCTGGGGGAGAGAACATTTCGTCCATTGAAGTGGAGAAGGCGATCAGTGCTCACCCTGCAGTGTTCGAGTGTGCCGTGGTGGCTGCTCCTGATCCGAAATGGGGCGAAGTACCGGCAGCTCTGGTGGTGCGCAAACCCGATATGGGATTAACGGCGGAAGAGTTGATGACGTTCCTGGAACAGCGGTTGGGGCGCTTCAAGTTGCCGCGCGTAATTGAGTTTAGTGAAGACCAGTTGCCGAAAACGGGGACGGGGAAAATCAAGAAGATGATTATTCGAGAGCGATTCTGGGCTGGCAAGGAAAAGCGGGTGCAAGGTTGATGCATTCGTTGACCCTGGAATGCCTGGTGGACGAGGCCGAGTTTGTTAGTGCCGAACTGTATGACCGCAGTACCGAGGGCATCAATGAAGAAGATCTGCCCGGGGGCAAGCTGAGACTTCGCGCGTTTTTCCTGGAGCCGTTTGACGCTTCCGATTTTGCAGCCTATAGCCCGAAATGGGAAGAGGAGCCGGAGCGGGATTGGCGTAAAGAAATGGAAGGCCATTGGCCATCGATCGTGGTTGGCCGGTTCTTCGTGGTTGCGCCCTGGAGTGAAGATGAAACGCCGGAGGGGTTGTTGCGGCTTTCCGTGCATCCGGGATTGGCGTTTGGGACTGGCCGGGATACGACCACGCAGTTGTGCCTGGAAGCTCTCGAAGGGATGATCACCCCGGGTATGGAAGTTCTGGATGTGGGAACCGGTTCAGGAATTCTGGCTCAAGCGGCCTATTTGCTGGGTGCCGGAAAAGTGATTGCTTGCGACATCGATTGGACTGCGGCGGCTGCGGCCAGGGAATATATTCCGAAGCCGATCGGGATTTTCGTAGGTTCGGCAAGGTCGGTCGCCTCAGGCTGGGCTGATTTGATTGTGGCGAATATCAACGCCGAAACCATCACAGCACTGGGTGCCGAGTTTAAGCGGATCTTGAAGCCAGGGGGCCGAGTTATACTTTGCGGCGTCCCTATTCGCCATGGTGATCGGGTGGCCGGGGCAATGGCCATGCACGGGTTACCGGTGACCAGCCGCGAGGAACGGGATATTTGGGTTCGTTTGGTTTGCTAGCTTCCAGCTTATTTCTGAACTGGTAAATTGTAGATCGGCGTGGTCAAATTATCGAGCGTTACTGTGAGCGGTTGCACTCCGGTAACAACTTCCGGGCGAAGGAAGAATTGGAGTTGCAGGGCATTACCGAATTGGGTGGTGGTTGCCGGCTTATGATCGATTCCGGCAATGGAGATGTTGATTTGCTTGGGCGATGCTAAGGCGTCTGGAATGCTACTGACGATTAAACTGATCAACTCACCCGAACGGGCTGGGCGGGTTTCGCTGATTACAGCACCCGGACCACCAATGACTGAAGTGATTTGCATCAATTGTGCCACGTTGATCACGATTGGCAAGCTGACTTCTGTGCCGTATTGCAGTCTTGCCAACACCGGTCCGATTGGCAGATTGGCCGGAACCAGAAAAGTGATGGAACCACTCAGAACGCTAATCAGTGGAATTTGACGGTCACCAATTGTGAGCGTCGGATTTGTAACCAAATCAGGCAGATTCACAACATTCAACGAAGCAGTGGAACCAGGCTGGAACGCCTGCACATTAGTTGGTACAGCAATAGTCAACAGCCGCGCATTCGGTGCGCCGACGGTGACGCCGAGCGATTGATTAATCGTACGCAGGCCAGTGGAAACACGAAGTGAATAAGTTCCCGATACAGTGTTTGCGCCTATAGAGGCAGTTACCAGAAGGCGTGTCGGACTGACCACATAGACGCGCTTCACGAAGAAATCGGTGGAACCGAAGCCAACGGTTGTTAACCCATCAAAGAAGTTAGTATTGATTCCGTTAATTTCGATCACAGCTTCCGCCCCGGCTGGCAAAGTGGCATTCGATACTGCAATTGAAGCATTATCGACGCCATCGAAAGTGTACGGCATCGGTGATTGCAGGAAGAGCGAACTTTGGCCGTCTGGATTGATAGCCACAACTGAGGCTCGATATCCGCCTGGGGCAATGGGTAGAACAATTGTGAGGCGACCCTGATCGTCAATCGACCTGGTTTGCGCGGCGACGCCGTCAAACAGGATCTGGGTTTCGGCCATCAGACCGGTGCCGGTAACAATCGCCGTCGCAGAATCTGTTCCCGCCGTGATCGTATCAATTGAAGGCGGCGTGCGGGTAACGATACGGAAAGCGTTGGGCAGAATATAGACGTCGTTATTGCGATTGAAGATCAAGTGACCCGGGCTTTCACTGATACCAAGGCTGAGGCCAATATCGATCTGCAAATAATCTGGCGTGTAAGCTTTGAGGCCTGAATTGGTAATGGTGCGGTTAAAGAACGACAATTGCAATCCGGCAACAGGTTGGCCATTCTGCATTAATCCAGTGCCGTTGGCAACCAGGAAATAGCGGCTGCTGCCCGTATTGAGGTGTGCCGGCTTTACGGCAAAACGGCCGGGGAAGCTGTAGGTTTGTACATTGAACACGGTCAGCGAAGTCCGCCTGGTAACCGCAAAGCTCACATTTTCAGTACTTTGACCGGGATTCACAGGAATGGCAAAGTCTGGAGTGCGTGTGCCGAAGTAAAACACCGTATCGAAAGGAACACCAACATCGAAGGTTCCGTTCCCATTATCTTTGGGCAGAATCAAGTTCAGAGGGGCTGCGTCAAGGTCGGTCTTCGGAGGTAAAGCATGAACATAGATAAAGTAATTGCCTGCCGGAATGCCATCAATACGATAGCTGCCATCCGGGTTAGTGTAGGCACCAATCGCCGGGCCATTTGGAGAAATTGCAACTACACTGGCGAGATTCATGGCAGTGCCGCCGAGCGTGACGCGGCCAGTGATGGATCCCAATGTTTCCTTGAAAGCCTTAGTTGGATAAAGAACAGAAACACCAGCAATGTCGTCTGCACCAAGCGGCTTGGCTTTGGTGGTGGCGCGGGTCAAATCCATGGTCATCGCACCAGAAGTGGGTGTATGCTGCAAGCCGATCGCGTGACCCATTTCGTGAACCACGGTCTGGAAGAAGCCTTCAGACCAAGAGGCTCGAGCACTAAGATCTTTCTGGAGAATTACCAGCGAACGTTGCACAGGGATGAATGAGTTACCGAGGGTGCCGACTAAATCGTTACGTACGATAGGGCCACCCCGCCCGAAAACGCCGGGTTCCAAATCGTCGAACGTTACATCAATGCCCGGAGTGGTTTGCGTCACGTTGCCGGTTTGGAAGCCACCGAAGCGAACGCGCAGTTCACTGGTTTCGACATCGTTCCAAACTTTGGCAGCGGCGCGAATCTGGCTTACCACGGCGGCGTAATTATCGCCATCGGCGAATTTGGTGGGGCCCTGATCTGTAATAAGGAAAGTTACAGTCTTGTCAGGAAGCGCGTTAAGGTCAAACTTTTCAACAATCGGGGTGAACGGTCCGAATCGAGTGGAGAAATGAACGAAGTGGTAGTAGGCGCTGGAAACGGCGGAAAGCGCCATTGCCGCAACTACCAAAATCGTGACTCGTTGGACCAGTTTCATGGTTAACGGGTCCTCTTACGCAATTCGGTCATAGTGAAACGCATTCCCGAATCGGTAACCGGTTTGAGGCTCTTATCAAGGACTGTAGCGTCGGAAACGGCATTGCGAACCATCAATTGGTCGCCGCTGGCGTCTTTAGTAATGTCGAAAGCACCCTGGCTCATGCCGATCACCAGATTGACATTCTTAGGAGAGCGCCACAGGAACAGAACCATTTCTGAACCAGAGGATAATTTTGGAGCGCCCGCAATGGACTGAGTGAGGCCGTTTGCACTGCCGCCGGGAACCAGAACATCGACCGTTGTGGAGGCTGAACCTTTAAATGTTTCAGTCACTTGGACTGAATAACGTGTGTAAATCATGCGGCTCACAAGTTCGCCCTTACCTTCGCCAATGCGCCCACGCACGATGGAAGTGGATTTGGAGAGCATATCGTCGAACGATAGGTGTTCGAGCGTTGTGGCCTGCAGGCAGGAGACGATTGCGACGGTAACTAGTGCAAGGTTGCGCATTTGTAGCCTGCCCATTGATAAGCAGTTCGGATGCCAAGTGGAAGCCCCTTTATTTGCACCAACGCGTGCACGGAATAACCTACAAGGTGTGTACGTGTGACACGGCGGCGGGGACAGTGGCCACACCAATTTGGAACTGGGCTGCGGTTTTAAGTAGACTGGATGCTTATGAGACTTTACGCATTTCTGTTGGCCATGTCGGCGGTATCGCTGGTTGGGGCGGATGGGGATTTTGACGGCCGTTGGAACATTGAGGTTCCTAAAGAAGCTCGAAAACGGGTTTGGTGGTTGGAGGTGACTGGCGCAGGGACTGGTCAGGTAAAAGGACGATTTGTCGGCTCTCCTGGTGGGGATATGAACGATATTCCGGAAATCGCCGTAAAAGATGGCGAGTTGCGCTTTGCTTTCAACAAAGCCTATAGCCGCAAGGGCGGACCGAATCAGAAAGGCGTGTACACGGCCAAGGTGGTTAAAGGCGAACTGATCGGCAAGTTTATGGTTGAGGGGAAGGCGGCTACTGAGTTGATGTTCACTGGGCATCGGGCTCCTGCGATCAAGGATAAAGATAATGGCAAGTGGAAGGCAGGTAAGCCGGTGGCTTTGTTTAATGGCAAGGACTTGGCTGGTTGGAGTCCGATGATTCCCGGGCAGGCGCTGGGCTGGGCGGTGAAAGACGGGATTATGGTGAATCAGGCGAGAACGAATAATTTGGTGAGCGATCATAAGTTCTGGAATTTCAAGCTGCACGCTGAATTTAGGATCGGAAAGGGGTCGAACGGCGGCTTTGGTCTGCGCGGGCGGTACGAAATTCAAATAGTCGACGATTTTGGGGATGCTCCGGACACCCACGGCACAGGAGCGCTGTACAGCCGCATCAAGCCGTCGAAGAACGCAAGCAAAGCACCGGGCGAATGGAATATTTACGACGTGACCTTGA
The DNA here is from genome assembly GCA_038220135.1 of Bryobacterales bacterium. Lineage (GTDB taxonomy): Bacteria > Acidobacteriota > Terriglobia > Bryobacterales > Bryobacteraceae > JANXSF01. Next base: position 10,250 of record JBBRJC010000058.1, read on the forward strand.
TTGGGCGACAGGTGACGGTGGTGGTGAACGGCGAAACGGTCATTAAAAAGGGTGAAGTTGAGGGATTGACAGCGATGGCGCACGACTGGAACGAGGCTCTGCCGGGGCCGATTAGTGTGCAAGGTGATCATGGTCAAGTTGAGATCCGCAAGCTTGTGATTACGCCGCTGGTTCAGTAACATTCCTGCTGTCAAAGTAGCGTGCTTGCTTTTTGTGCTACCCGATCGATTTCTACAAGTTGTTCATAAGCGGGCAATTCGAGGTTAGAAAGCGAAGTGATCGCGATTGTTTGGATTGCCTGGGAGGTGGGATTGGGTTCGTTTTGCAGCGGGGTAACGCGGCTTCAGTCGTGAGTGGGGTTGAGTTCGATTTGAGGTGATTGGTAAAGCTGACCCTTGGGCGTTGGGAAATTGGGTTTGATTTGCGGGATGTAGCGATTCTTGTCTATGGTATTTAATTCCTTGAGGTTGCGGTGGAAGAGGCGCTCTGCGCCGAGGCGGTAGGCTTCGATGCGGGCGAGGGTTTTGTCGGCTGTTTCGTCGAGGAGCGGCTCGATTCCGGTTGCGGCGGCTAGTTCGGCGTCGAGGCGATGGCAGCGGTCGATATTCAAGGCGGCCAGGATTAGCTGCTTGAATTGGGTTTGTTCTGACGGAGTGTAAGGGCGGAGTTCTTCTAGGAAGGCGACGGACATTTCGTCGAATTGGGTTTGTTCTGCCAGGGTGCGGATTACGGGATAGGTGGCGGTTAGGCCGTGCTTGGTGGCGTTTTGGGAGACGACCGATTTGCCTTCGGCTGTGCGGGGGCCGGTGGATGATTGGGCGTTTAGTTGGTTGGCGGTAATTTGTGCGGCGGTGGACATGACGGGCTCCTTGGGTTTTGAAATGGAAAAGGCAACCGCGATGGGTTGCCTTTTCTGGTTTCGAGATTAGCAGGGGGCTTTAGCGGGCTGCGGGGGTGGATT
>JBBRJC010000059.1:0-11097 GCA_038220135.1 Bryobacterales bacterium
ACCGCAGCACCCGGTTGACGCGTCTTCTCGCTCAGTTGCAATGCGATTCCGTTTGCCTTCATGACGCCTAAAACACGCTGCAGCGATTCCTGGTTCCATATCGCCCGTCCATCGATCAGGTTGGCGCAAATGTCGATCGGTTGCGACTCGATCATTGAAACGGCATGCTCCAAATCCCAACCCGAACCGTCAGCCCAAATATAATCGAAGCGCCGCAAGGTCTCGCTTTTCAATTTCACCTTTGAATCGAACCGCCAGCCGGCAAACATCAACTTGCCCTGCAGCGAGTCGACAAACTTCCCCGCCCCGCGATCATCCTTCACTGCGGCTACAATCCCACGCTGGAATCCATCGCGCAGGCCCTCAGCCAGCGCCTTTTCAATGGTCATGCCATCATTCAACTGCACGGCGAAATCGACCAATGGAATATTGTTGCGGCCCAAATCAATCACATCGCGAAAGGTGGCATCCACTACTGGCGCGGATGCACTTTTGGCCACCTCATCGGCTGGCAGCGGACGCACTCGAAACGAACGGTAACGCGCCTTGGAACCAGGATCGTGACACTGTAAAGCGAAGGTGCCGTGGTCTAGAAATCGCTCCGGCTCATGGACTTTCGGAACATAGGCTGGCGTGGGTTCGGTGTATTCTACAACCAACACTCCATTGACGCGGACTTGAATATTCTTGCCCCGCACAATTGCATTCAACTTGAACCAGGTCTGGTCTGCCGCAATCTGCTTATACACATTGCGCAAACCGTAAAGCGAACCAGTTTTCTTACGCTCGCGGTAGTTGCCTTCGCCAGCCGCTGTGTTGTTCACCTGAAGTTCAAAGCCTTTATTGGGGAATCCCTTCTGTTCAAATACGGTGTGAAAGTAGATGCCGGAATTGGCGCCGGGCATGGTCCATACTTCCGCTTCCAGTTCGAAATTCTTGAAGTCGGCCCCCATCACCGGACCATTGTAAAAGAGGTGCGATCGCGGACCATCGGCTGCCATGGTGCCATCAATCACTTTCCAGGAACCGGTATTTTCGCTCGGTTTCCAGCCCTCTAAATCGCGGCCATTGAATAGGTTCTGCCAACCGTCGGCAGCAGGCAAAATGGCGGCAGCTGTGAGACCGGCAGCAAAGGTACGGCGTGATAAGTGGTTCATGATTAAAGGCCTTGAAAAAAAGAAAAAGCGACCGAAGGATTATATCCTGCGGCCGCCTCTAATTTACCAGATTATTCAATGACTACGGTGTTGTAATCACTGTCGGATTGAATACAGGGAAAGTGATTGCGTTGGAAACGTAGACATCCTGAGCAATCGTCAATTCCACAAAATCTTCAGTAGGCAGATCGCTATTCAGTTCCAGGTGAATTTCATAGATCCCAACCACACCAGTTCGCAATCCAGCGAAAAGAACGTTCGCGGTTTTGCCACCAGCAAGGGATGATACAAATTCATTTGGACGATTAAGCAGCGGCCCTTTATATGCTTGACCAGTGATGGTTGCCAGATTTGCAGAGTCCGGTTGAACCAAACCCAGTCCGGTGGCATATACAATGATCGTCTCGCCAGGCAGTGCCGGGTTATCTTTGGTCACACGAGCCCCAGCAGTATTGGCGCAGCAAAGTGCCGGAGTGGTTGCCGTCAAAATCACCTGCGATCCATCGCTGGCTGAGCCTTTGTAAGCAATTCCATTACCTTCAGAGCCTTGCTTCTTGTAGCGGAGCCGGATACGGGTAAAGACGCCCGCAGCGGACGCTTCCACTGGTTCCTCTGAATTTGCATTAATCAGTTTGATTAAATTGTCGCGGATCGATTCGAGTGTATCGCCTTCTACCACCGTGTAGCTGTATTTGCGCGTATCCTCAAAAGTGATTGTTGCGATATCACCCTTATTGACGGAACCATCCACGGAGATCGTGCCGGTTGCGCTGGAAGAATAATGAAGCACTACGCCAGGCCGAGGATCAACCCCGCCTTCGGCATACAAACCAGGATTTTGCGGAACTACCGGAACGCCGACTGGAGAAGTGACCGTAATCTGTCCATTATTGCGCTTGGTACGAACATAGGCGCTAATGCTGGAAGCATCGGAAACTTCAAAAGGAACCTGCGCATTAATCTGAGTCGGTGAAACATACAACAGAGGCGCACGGATACCATCGAAATAGACCTGCACATTACCTAAATCGAGCGGCAGCGTTGTCGCATTTGCAGGAGCAGATTCCGTTTTGTCGCTCAGATTCGCCCCATTAATCGTAATAAGCGTACCCGGAGCAATCTTAGCCGCATCTTGTCCGCCGTTAAGTGAAGCGCCAGACGTTGTGAATGTAATCGTTGCATCGGCAGGCGAAGTAGCAAGGCTAAATTGAACACCGTTGCCATCAAGACCACCCTGAAAGGCACTTAAACGAATCTGTGCATTATCAAGAAAAGGCCGGGCAATTACAACAGGTTTGGGTTCAGCGTTAATCAATGCCACCAAGGAAAGGATGACGGCGTTCATTTTGTCATCCTTCTTAATGGTGTACTTATAATTTTTCGAGTTAATCGTTATGGTAATCGCATCATTTTCACGCGTACTGCCAGTGAAGGTGACGGTACCTTGAGCGAATACATCCAGGCTGGCACTATTACGGACGGCGTTGTAAACCAGCGGTTGATTGGCCAGCGAGAAGATCAGAACACGGCGATTGTAGGTATCACTGACAAATAGATTCGTGCCATCCCATGCAAGCGAGCTTGGCGTGCGAAGTGTATCGCTGGCACCAACCAACAAGGGATAACTAAAATCCGAAGTGCGGTTCAAGTTGTCATTCAACTGGCCAATTATCAAATCGGCCTTGGCGCCGTTTGTGGTTGGCACCGTGTTGTAGACAAGAACGCGATCATTGCCACCATCTGCAATAAATAAACGTTTTCCGTCAGAAAGAGCGAAGCGCGGATATTGAACCGTGCTGGCGCAAACCGGCGGATAAAGCTTCTCGCTTGTTGTAGCGTCAGTGCCCGTTGATTCACATAAGGCAGCTACATTGTTGGAAAATGCCGAAGTAAAATCGGGCTGACCAACAACCACATCAGCAGCCTGTGTGCTTTGTGTCGGGATCGTGTTCCAAATCATAATCCGGTTGAATCCAAGATCGGAAACATACAACTTGACACCGTCGCTTGAAACCGAAACCGGGTTCAAAAGATTATTGTTCTTCGGGTCAACAGTTGCCTTAACAAGGTCTACTTCCGCTGCGGTATTGAAATTCGGTTGGCCAAGAACAATGTCCGCTTCCTTAAAGTTGGTGGTTGGAACTGTGTTCCAGATCATCACTCGATGATTCTGCGTATCGGCAACATACAATTTGCCGGCTTGAAACCAGACGCCCTGCGGCCCAAGCAAACTCTTATTGTTTGGAGGACGGGAGACTTTGCCAGTTGTAAAATCCGGTTGGCCCAGCACAATGTCAGCCGGTTTCTTGTTTGTTGTCGGAATGGAATTCCAAATCAAGACGCGATTGTTATCGGTGTCAGCAACCGCAAGGCGCTGACCGTCGCTGGCAACAGCGGTCGGAAGCCGCAACGTATCTGCAGTGGGCTTCAGAGAATAATCGGCACCAAGGAAATCCGATTGACCAAGCACAGCATCAGCGGTGCCAATACAAGCAGGGCAACGCGCCCCACTCACCGGAAATTCAAAGCCGACAGGAGGAAGATTGGCACCGAAGTTGTTGAAAATCAACACTCGGTGATTTAAAGGTGCTGCACCAACGCGGTTGGCATCTGCAACGAAAAGCTTTCCGTTGACGAATGCCAGGCCGCCTGGGGCACCCAACTGATTCTGGTCTGCGCCGGAAGCTTGAGCCGTGAAATTCGGCTGGCCTACCACCAATCGAGCAGCTTGCCCCGGATATAATCCTTGGGCTGAAGCCAGACTGAGAGTAGCAAGAAAAGTGAGGAATACCTTCATCATCTTATAGTTAGCGAATAGACTAGTATAGCAAGCCGGACCCCGGCTTTTGCAAGCAATCCACCGGGGTCCAGAGTGAAGACGCGCCTGGCGTAAAATTGGTTTCGGTGAGGTGTGTCAACAGATTTACGATTTACTGGCTAAGCAACTCCACAGTGTCCCCTTCCCTGATCCAACCCGTTGCAACTACAGATGAATCAAGCGCCATCACGCCGTCCAATTCATTGACAATCCGTAGCAGCACATTCATGTCCTGCTTCTGAGTATCTGGATCAAACGTAGTCATCACACAACGCCCCCCGCAATTGAGCCATGTCGATAATCACAGAGCCGATTCGCAATCGCCGCCCCGACGAGCGCAATTGGGTTATTTGGGCCTCGCTCCCAAAACCAGGTTGGGCTACATCAGTTCAATGCCGTGTTCCTCGGTGCCTGCAAACTCACGCTGGGAGGGGCGCAGGTTCTGTACACCGCAGTGCAATAGCCGCGCTTTTGTGATTAGATGGACAAATGAAGCACACCTTCTGCTGTCGGTTTTATGGCTTTGCGTTGCTTCCGGAGCGGGCGCTCAAACTGCTGGGAACTGGACCCAGCGCTTACCACAGTCGTTCCGTCAAGACGATCGGGCCACTCCATGGCCTTCGACTCCGCCCGCAATCAAACGGTCCTGTTCGGCGGCGTAACCGAGGATAATGAGGCATCAAACGAAACCTGGATCTGGGACGGCTCAAACTGGAGCAAGAGAAGTCCATCATCCAGTCCGCCGCCGCGGTCCGGTCAAAAGATGGTGTACGATTCCGCTCGCGGCGTGATCGTGTTGTTCGGCGGTAACACGGGCAGATTTATAGGCGGCAGCGTAACCTTAGGTGCAACGTTTTTCAACGACACGTGGACTTGGGATGGCGCTACGTGGACCAAGCGCAATCCGCAGACAAGCCCGTCGGCACGGTCCATTTTTTACATGGCCTACGATTCGGCGCGCGGGCAAGCCGTACTCTACGGGGGCATAAAAGAAAGTTTTGTGGCCCCTGACTTGGACGACACTTGGACCTGGGACGGGTCGAACTGGACAAAGAGAACGCCAGCCAACCAACCCCGCTACGGTGGAGAGGGCGGGGCGATGGCTTTCGACCCGGTCCTGAATCAGGTGCTCCTCAACAAAACACCGTTCCGCGGTGATCTCGGTGCTTTATACGAGAACGAAACCTGGAGCTGGGACGGATCGAACTGGGCGCGAAAGGCGCCACGCACTATTCAGTCAATAGGGAACCTGCCGGTCGCCGCCGTGTACGATTCCATTCATCGCGAAATCGTCGTGTACGCCGTTCTCTCGACGTGGACATGGGTCAGGCGGGCGGCTTAACTTTGAACAAATGGGCAAGCGGGGGCACCTGAGGGGCGCTGGGATGCGCTAAAAAATGCCGAGCGGGAAATGCCGCTGCCGGCATTTTGGGCCGGCTATGTGGTGGAGCCCGGGCCGACGGAGTAGACTTCATGACCGGGTCCGCTACGTGGGTAATAAAGCGGTTGGCGCCTTAGCGCAGGGATTCCAAAACCGGACGCCCAACCCAACAGGCGGGCGGCTTAACTTTGAACAAATGGGCAAGCGTGGGCGCCTGAGGGGCGGTGGGATGCGCTAAAAAATGCCGGGCGGGAAATGCCGCTATCGGAATTTTTTGGCGGCTATTGTGGTGCAGCGCGGGCCGACGGAGTAGACTTCATGGCCGAGTCCGCTACAAGCTTGATTTTGATGGCTCGCAGTGCGGTAATCGAGCGGTTGGCGCCTTAGTGAAGGGATTCCAAAACCGGACGCCCATCCCAACAGGCGACCGGCTTAACTTTGAACAAATGGGCAAGCGTGGGCGCCTGAAGGGCGGTGGGATGCGCTAAAAAATGCCGGGCGGGAAATTCCGCTACCGGAATTTTGGGGCGGCTATTGTGGTGGAGCCGGTGGAAATCGAATTTTGAGCTGGCCGTGTAATCGAGCGGTTGGCGCGCTATGGCTTCGAAAACCGGACGCCCAACCCAACATGCTGGCGGCTGAACTTTGAACAAATGGGCAAGCGTGGCCGCAGTATCCTGGGTATCCACTGGTTGCTTTAATTCCCTGCCTTCGGCTATGGACGGCCCGGCGATTATCCATGGAATTTCCAGATGGGGCATGGACATTCCGCCATGACTCTTCCCTTCTCCGCCGTGGTCAGCAGTCACCAGGATGATTGTATTTCGTTCTAGCTGGGCGGCGCGGACGGCGTTTACGATTTCACCAATCAGGCCATCGATCCGCTCTACTTCGGCGAAATATTCCGGTGTCCACCAGCCCTTGCCATGACCGGCGTGATCCACATCATCGAACTGGACAAACAGAAGATCTGGCTTTTGTAGTTTCCATAATTCGATCGCGCGGGCGGCAGTTGGGCCAGAACCTTTTATATTTTCGATAAAATCAACTGTATTCGGTTCAATTAGGCGCGCGAAGTCTTTCCAATCATGAATAACTCCCATTTTTATTTTCGGGCGTCGCTGGCGAAGTAGTGAAAATATGGTGGGAAAGGTACCGCTTGCGCCCTGGCAGGTGGGGGAGATATCAAATTTGTCGGGCATCCATTCGTTGGAAGTTATGCCGTGTTGCGAAGGCGTTGCGCCCATGATCATCGAGGCCCAGTTGGGGCTGGATACGGTAGGGATAACACTGCGGGCATGAAGGGTTGAGGCACCACGTTTCATTAATGCATGTAGGTTGGGCGTTTTCGCCTTTTCGATGGCCGAGGCGCCCAAGCCATCCACCCCGATAACTATCAGATGTTTAGGCTGGGCCAGTGCAACCACACTGATTAGGAAGAGAACGGGTGCGCGCATTTTTTAATGGTAGCCTAAGCCAACAAATCCGAGCGATGCTGGAAATTCGCCGGCAGGCATATGCGCCTTTCGAAAAAGGCAATCCCAGACGCTGAGCGTGATGCCGAAGTTCTTGTTGATTGGGCCGGAATCAGGGTGCGTATGATGCCAGGCATGCATTTGCGGGGTGTTTAGCAGGTAGCGGAACCAGCCGAGGTTCACCGTGACAACGGCAAACCCAAACATTGCCTGCATGCAGCAGTTGGTAGAAAAACACCCTCAAAACAGTGAAATCTCCAATTTCAAATCCAAAAGCATCGGGATGCGATGCAGCAGAATATGAATACACCATTGAAGGAAATCGAAAGTGACCAACAGGAACCATTAGCCGAAGGTCAATCACGGTGCCTACAGCTGGAAACTGTTGAAATAAAAAGTGATCAGCGATGCGACCAGCAAACCCATGTAGTGACCGTTAAAAATCAAGTAAGCGATATCGGTCCAGATACCAGGGCGGAAGACCTTCCGACGAAGAGAGCCGAGAAACCGAGTAGCCAAAAGAATATTGCATGGTCAGAGATGCGCCGCGTTAGCCAGCCTTCATCGATTGAGCTACCGCATGGCGCAAACTAAGGTTAGCAAATTCCTTGATCAATTGAAAATCGGTCGCCACGGAATCGATAGTTTCTCCGCGCTGTTGGATGCGCGCCTGTTCTACAATTCCCAAGTGTTGAGCCCCGGCCAGATAGGCAACTTTGTTCGGATCGATACCCATAATGCGGCAGCAAGTGGCATCGACCGCCATGTTGTCGGTCCCCATCACCATAACGCCAGCATGTTTGGGTGTTCCCTGAATTGGTCCATTTCCTTCCATCCCGATAATCCCGTCGACAATCGCGAAGGTTTTGGGGAAGATGCGGTTCAACTCGATGATCGATTTGTCGATTCCGGTGAAGTGGAGGAAATTCTTCGGCCAACCGTAAACCGAACCCGGTACCAGCCCGAAAAAGTTTTTCATGGAAAGCGTGGCCCCGGCCCAATGGTGAGTTTTCATTTTGGCGACCGAGACAATCAAATCGGCGGCGAGGGCGGTATTGGGCAGGTAAATTTGTTTGTGGTGCGCAAAATTCTGGACGGCAGTTACATCGTCGCGATTGAGGTCGACGAAAACCGAGTCGAATTTTTCCAGACCTTGGCGGTAGCCCGCCTGTTCGGCAATGCCCATCGTGTCGCGCCGGTGACCCGGCCCTTCGGCAATTACGACTTGGGCGCCGAGGCTGCGAAAAGCTTCGTAAGCTGCGGCGACAACGGCAACATCGGTATTAATTGCTGTATTGTGATCGAACTCAACCAGATTCGGCTTGAGTAGAACTTTCTTGCCTTTCACATCGAGATTCGAAATACGAATGCCGTCCAAAATCTTGCTGACCAAATCAACCGAATAAGATGCGGCCTTCATCACGACGACGGCGGAGGTTCCGCTTTTGATCATTGGCTCCATTTGTTTCTTTGAACAACTGGCCGACAAAGCAGTTGCGGCCAAGGGTAAGAATTCCCGGCGCGTAGCTTGCATCAGGCAACCCCCACGGGTCTTAATAAGGGGTGAGTGGTTCCAGAGGATGAGATCGCTTCAATTGCTGTCACCAGTACATCGCGACCGGCATCGGAAGGCTTTTCCTCGGGAAATTTATTGCCGTAAACCAAAAGGCTCAACTTGAGAAGCGATTTTGCCATGGGCGATTGCGGTTCGTTGTAGAGCTTATGAGCGCGATCGATTGCTGGACCCAGTTCGGCATCGCGGTTGCCCTGCAAACCGAGCAATGCCAAGGCTGTGGTTTCCGGGTAAGAGGGCAGGTCGATTCCTAAAGCGGCTTTGCTGCCGTAATTCCACCCACCGTCATCGCAACGCCGGCGCAAAATCATTCCTTCGCCCAAAACGATGCGGCGCTTCAGCAGATGTCCGGAAATTTGGGGCGCGGCTTTTTTCAAAGCAACCAGGGAATGGGCGGTAGGTTCAATCCAGCTTGCGGTTTCCGGACGCCAAGGCCAGCCACGAAATTCGAGCGAATGTCCGGTTGGACTCTCGCCTTTTAAGTAAGCGGCAATTCGGTTCACCAAACGCGTTTCCTCGCCAGAAGAATCGAGCAGCCAGTCAACACCCTTGCGAAACTGAGAATCGTAGGCACCGCGGATGCAGTGCAAAGTTACGGCTAACGCGGTTGACCAATGCCCATCTTCCACTTGTTCGGAGGGACGCCAGGCACCATCGTCGCGCTGCCAGCTACGCAAAAGGTTCCAGCCTTTTTCCCAAGCCGGAGTGCCGGCTTCTTCGTGCAGTGCGAGCAGTGAGTAGGCAGTAGGTTCGAGCCAGGAACGCTTGCCCTCAAAATAACCCCAGCCTCCATCAGAATTCTGAGTTTGTTTTAGGTGGCGGAACCTCCGCCCAAGATAGCTTTCCCGCATAATCGCATATCGGCTGATTGGACGATAAACTTTAGGGTTGTCTGGCTAGGATAATTTGGTCATCACATTTGAAGAATTGGCCATGAAAGAACGAGCAAATGCGGAATGGGCAATGGTTAAAACTGCATTCCGAAGTTGCTCTACGAGTAAGACTTCGGTGCTTCGAATGAATTTCGCACCAAGGGTTGGCGGGCTATGGTGGCGGCGATTTGGCCGCTCTCAATTTATGCTGTCTTCAGGTGGAGACTAGATTTGGCTAATCCCGAGTATGGGCAGTTTCCAATTCGTGCCAGATATTATCGTCATTCTCGCGCCAATTATCGCTCAACCGGCCAGCAAAATGGATTTCCGAAACTTTCAACGTTCCATGGCCATATGGACAGATCCATTCCATGTGCGGTGTGCCGATTCGCAACACCTGGGCCCAAGCACCGGTTTCCACGGGCATCCTCAACTTGCGAAGGCAACTACGGCAGCGGTAACGCTGATCGTAAATTACCAAAGCCATTGCGCCAATCGCTAATAGCCAAATAATCATGATCGCCGTTGTCCAAGGTAAGTCCTGTGGGAAACGGGACATCTTAAATTTACCCAGCGAAGCAGGCTCAGGCAGTAGGCGGTTCAGACCCATCCACAAGCCCTTGAATACGATCGCAACAACTATCAGCTTTGAGAGGAAATACCCCCAATACTTCATAGTTGTATAGACTCCACCGGACTTGAAAAAGTTGCGCATATAGGCACCTCTTCTACGAATAACGAATTAACTCCGGAACATGTTCCGAACAACGAACCAAACATTTGCCGGCCGCTCTGCCAATCGGCGCAGAAAGTATGGATACCAGGCGTCACCATAAGGCACGTACAGCCGCAGCCGAAAACCGCGATTCACCAGCATTTGCTGCAAATCGCGCCGAACACCGTACAGCATTTCAAACTCAAACCGGCTGGCGGCAATTCCCTGCCCGGCTACAAACCGCAACGCGTGATCAATGATCGCTGGATCGTGAGTGGCAATTGCCGGATCCACACCATCGGTGAGCAGCAATTCCATCAGCCTTACATAATTCCTATCGACAGATTCCTTCTCCTGCATTACGTAGTTTGGCGGTTCCTGATAAGCTCCTTTGCAAAGGCGCACGGGAATACCTTCTAAATTCAACTGCCGGATGTCCGCTTCACTGCGATACATATAGGCCTGGATTACCGCTCGCACACTGCCGGACTCTGCATGTACGCGACGTACAATGTCCAGCGTCCGCTGCGTGTAGGCGGTCGACTCCATATCGATTTCCACGCGCGTTTCCGCCCGTTTTGCCAGTTCCACCAGCGGCCGCAGGTTGGATACCGCTTCGTCCACGGAAATGTCTAGCCCGAGTTGCGTCAACTTCACGGCAATTGTGCCATTGAGGTGCAAGTCACTCAAGGCCTGCAAAGAAGCAAGGGCCACGCGGCCTGCCTCTCGCGCCTCACCGGGAGTGGAAACATTCTCCCCCAGGTGATCCAGCGCAATTTGAATTTGCCGGCCGGCCAGAACCTGAGCGACTGCCAGGCCATCGTTCAACGCAGTACCGGCAACAAAGCGTTCGGTAATTCGTTTTGCGGCAAACGACGATTCCATCCAATGCCGCAACGTCTTATTTGCCGACAACTTCAGAAAGATTGTACGAAGCACAATGCCTCCGGCTAAACGTCCAAACCAATCGTCCTCATCAGTTCCAACGCATTGGATTTTGCCACCACGCCGTCGCGCATGAGGTAATCAAACTTCAACTCGCCATGCTCCAGATGATCTTCAAAGTGCAGGTTTCGAATCCGCGGATCTTCCCACTGCGTCAGAGT
>JBBRJC010000060.1:0-11093 GCA_038220135.1 Bryobacterales bacterium
CCCGGTTCCAGCACAAGCACCGCCATCGATTGCTTCGCCTGCTGCTCGGTCAACGCCCTTGAAGAATGACTGCCCACCTCTTCTTCAGAATTAATTTGCAGCACCACTTTATGTTTAACCGGCACGTCGAGTTCGCACAACGCGCGCATTGCCGCAATGAAAAACGCCAGGCCCGCTTTCATATCCAGCACCCCCGGGCCCCAAAGCCGGCCATCAGCTTCTCGAAACGGCATGGTCTTCAAAGTACCCAGTGGCCAAACCGTATCGGAATGGCCAAGTGCCGTAATTTGTCCGCTCTTGTTGCGCCCTGGCAGGTTAAACTCCACCAGCATGTGATTGCCATAGTGCGGCCCACCTTTGATGATCTTCACTTTCGCCACATCGCGCAGTTGCTGGGCGGTCCAATCGACGAAGCGATTAACCGAGGCCGGGTCATCGCTGGGACTCTCAATTTCCACCATTTCGCGAATCATGCCGACAATGCGGCGTTCATTTTGTTTAGCCCAATCCAGGTACATAAGCGTTTCGGCATCAGTTTAGCATTCACACGTAAACTTGTGACACCCGCCGCTAACTGGGACAATATAGAACAGCCCATTTATGGTTATTGACGGAATCTATTACGCACTCGGATTGGCAGTTGGCGGCGCGCTTGTGGGTTATCTCACGCGGCCCGTTTTCGGCTTGCCCATGTTCATCCTCGCTCTTTTCTGCCTCTGGTTTTTCCGCGATCCCGATCGCGAAATTCCCGGTGGGCCGGTCGCCGTCTCTCCGGCTGATGGCAAAGTGATCTGGATTAAACAGATCAACGGACAGCAACGGGTATCAATTTTCCTCAACGTTTTCGACGTTCACGTGAACCGTTCTCCAATCGCTGGCAAAGTCACATCAGTGAACTACCAAACTGGAAAGTTCCTGGTGGCGAGCAAAGAAGAAGCTTCCACTGAAAACGAGATGAACACAATCACTGTTGAAGGCGATGGCACCAAAGTTGTTTTCAGTCAGATTGCCGGCCTCATTGCCCGGCGCATTATCTGCTCCACCAAAGTTGGAGAAACCGTAGCAGCGGGCCAACGCATCGGCTATATCAAGTTCGGATCGCGTGTGGACATGTTCTTTGGACCGGAGTGGACGCTCAACGTAAAAGAAGGAGAGCGCGTCAGCGCCGGCTCCAGCATAGTTGCCCGTAGAAAGGTTTAACGCTGTGCCCAAACTTAACTTCTCTGAAAAGCTGATCGACCCTAAATCGCCGGACCGGCGTCCGCGCCGCGCCGCTTACGCTCTGCCCACGTTCTTCACAGCGGGCAACGTGCTGCTTGGCTTTTTGGCAATTCTCGAAGCGTTTCAAGGCGCTTTGACTCATGCCCTCGGTCAAACGCTGGCAGCCCGGCACCATTTCGAATTGGCGGCGATCATGATCGGCGGCGCTGCGGTTCTGGACGGCCTTGATGGCCGCATCGCCCGCATGACCAATACGGTTTCCGACTTTGGCCGCGAGATCGATTCACTTGCCGACGTCATCGCATTCGGCATTGCCCCTGCTGTGCTCGCTTTTACCTGGGGCGTACATTTTGTGGACTGGTCAACCGATCCGGCCATTCGCACTCCGTTGATTCGCGCCGGTTATTTCTTCTCCTTTCTTTATCTGCTTTGCGGTGCGGCGCGTCTGGCAAGATTCAATGTACAGGTAAATCCGCAACCTTCGAACCCGGGCCCGCCGGATCGCAAATATTTCGTTGGGCTGCCCATTCCTGCGGCCGCTGCGATGGTGGCGAGCGTCGTCTATTTGTTTGAATCTGCTCCACTCACCTTGTGGATTTATTCCGTTCTGTGGATGGCCTTGCTCGGGCTGCTCTCCTTCTTGATGGTTTCTGCATGGCGTTACCGCAGCTTCAAAGATTTCAACATGGGCAGTCCGCTTTCGTTTAAGACTATTATTCTTTTTGGCAGCTTGATCTATCTGGTTTTGAACTACTCACAACCAGTACTGTTTGCCATGTCCTTAGCCTATGTGGCCAGCGGCATGGTTATCCGCATCGGCGGCATTGTGCGCCGTAAAATGCACCCCAGACCGAATTCTCCGGAGACACAACAGGTTGGCTAAAAAAGTTGCAGCAATCGTCGGCGGCGAATCGCTGCTCGGCAAAGAAATTCACGAACTGGCTGGTGATCGTTATCGCCTTCGTGTCCTTGGTGGCGAGGAAGAAGACATCGCCGTAATCGCGCAGATCGAAGACGAAACCACGGTGCTGGAGCGGCTCGATAAAAAGAGTCTGGCCGATGCCGATCTGGTAATTCTTACTGCGGCCAGTGCCGCCATCTGCAAACAGGCGATTAAATGGGCTCCCAAGGGCGTTCCGGTAATCGATGCCAAGGGGCTGCTGGACGAAACTCCAGGAGCGCGGCTCTATCGGCCGGATGGGGAAAAATCGAAGCTGTTGGTGATCCCGACATCGGCTGCGCAAGTGCTTGCTGATTGCCTGCTCACACTGCAATCGGTACAGGCTGTGGGACGTAGCGTGGTCAATATTCTGGAGCCTGCCAGCGAGTGGGGCCAAGCCGGTGTTGCCGAATTGCAGGGCCAGGCGATCTCGCTACTTTCGTTCAAACCAGTCCTTGGAAAAATATTCGATGCCCAGGTGGCGTTCAATCTTTTGTCGGCTTATGGTGAAGAAGCCACAGTCAGCCTGCAGGAAAAGGAAGCCCGAATTGAGCGGCACCTGGCCAGTTTGCTGGCTGCAAGAAATGGGCCGCAGCTACCATCAATCCGGCTAACCTCGGCGCCAGTTTTCCATGGTTCGAGCATGTCGCTATGGGTTGAATTTGAGGCGGCACCAAATCGGGAAAAAGTCGAAGTGGCTTTGGCAAAGGCCGGCGTTGACTTGCGCGATGCTTCTCTTGAACCGCCACACAATGTGGGTATTGCGCAGCAAAACGGCTACGCAGCCGGGTCGATCCGCGTGGACCGCAACAATCCTAAAGCGTTGTGGCTATGGTTGGTTGCTGACAACGTGCGGATTGTAGCCAGCGCTGCAGTAGCAGCAATGGAGTTTGCCGGAGGCAAGCCGTGAAGCAGGCCGCAGTAATGGTGGGGCTTTGTTTGAGTTTGACCGGCTGCGGATATCACGTTTCCGGCCATGCGGACATGCTGCCCAAGAGCGTGCAAACGATTGCCATTCCGGCGTTCAAAAACATTACGTCGCGCTATAAATTGCCGGAGCGAATGGCTGGGTCGATCACCCGCGAATTTATCTCGCGCACTCGATACCATATTAACGCTGACCCTGAAAAAGCGGATGCTGTTTTGCGTGGCACTGTGCTGCGTTACGATTCCTACGCAACAACTTTCGATCCCGCTACTGGCCGCAGCAGCAGCGTGCAAGTGATTGTGCTTTTGAAACTGACCCTGGTGGAGCGCACCACAGGCAAAGTGCTTTGGGAACGTCCCTCTATGGAAGTGCGCGAGCGCTATGAAATCGGTACTGATTTGCGCGCATATTTGGAAGAGAGCGAAGCGGCAGTTGATCGGATGAGCCGCGACGTGGCGCGGTCTATTGTGAGCGCTGTTTTGGAGGCGTTTTAGGCGATGACTCCCGACCAATTGCTGACGCAACTGAAGCGCGGCCAAGTGGCACCTGCTTATCTTTTCGTTGGCCCCGATGTTTACCGTCGTGCCCAAGTGCGTACTGTGTTGCGGCAAGCGGTGTTGGGTGAAGAGCAGGATGAGAACGGCATGACCCGGCATGACCTGGACGAAGTGGAGTTGGGCGATGTGATGGACGATGCCTGTTCCTATTCGCTGTTTGCATCGAAACGCCTGATTTGGGTGGGTGCTGCGGAAGGTGCGTTGCCGCGCATTTTGAAATCGGCGGCGAGTGAGGAAGAAGGTAATGGTGGGCCGATTGACCGGCTGCAGCGTTTTTTGCGCGATCCAATTCCCGGGGTTTCTGTTGTTTTCGATGTTACCCGTTATGAAATGGACGGTGACGATAAAGCGAAGCTGGAACGTGTCCGCAAGTATTATGCGCCGGTGAAAGAAGTGGTGGAATTTCCGCAATTCACGCAGGCCGAAGCGCGCACTCTTATGGGGCAGATTGCTCAAAGGCTGGGGATTAAACTGGGGCCGGGTGCGGCTGATTATCTGATTGAAGCAACGGGAGCCAACGCCAATCGCATTTCAAACGAGATGGAGAAGTTGAGCCTTCTGGTTGGGGCGGGTGGAACGGTTACCGAAGAGGTGATCGCGAATATGGTACCCGATGCCCGGGAGACAACGATTTTTGCTCTGGTGGCGGCGATGGGTCGGAAGGATCGGATTCAATCTTTGGAGTTGCTGGATACGCTGGTGCGTGAGGGCGAATATTTGCCGCTGGCGCTTAGCTTTTTGGCAACGCAATTCCGTTTGGCGCTGGTGGCACGCGAGGCCAATTTGAAGGGTGCTTCTGGGATTCAAAGCCACTTTTCACAACGGGGGATTCCGATGTGGCGGTCGCGTGCGGAACAGGTTGCGCAAACGGCGCAGGTGTTTTCCGTGCAGAAGCTGGAAAAGGCGATGGTTGAAGTTTTCGAGGCTGATCGCGGCATGCGGGATATTAAGCCGGATGATCGCACGGTGATGGAGAAGTTTATACTTTCGCTGACGGCTTAGGGCGGTGGCGAAATTTGGGGCAACCACTCCCTCACGGTCATGGCTCGGTAGCGCATCGTGATTCCTGTGAGTTATTTTGGGCAACCACTCCCTTGCGGTCGTGGCTCGGTAGCGTTCGGTAGGGGTCGGTGATTCCGGCGGATACATGTCAGTAGGGTCAGGCCGGCCAACATCATTGCGTAGGTTGCTGGTTCCGGGGTTGTGGTTTGGCCGTCGATCCAGGCTGCATATTGGGAAACGCGGGTCTCTCCGAAAATTTCTCCAAATGTGGAATTTGTTGAGTTGCAGTAACCACCTGCGGTGCGGGTTAGATCGATATCAGCACCGGTACATTCGCCCCAGGAAGTGACGCCGGCAATCTTTCCGCCTATGAATGCAGGCCCACCGGAATCGCCCGGAGCCGTGTTGATCTCAAAGTTCCCCTGCCCCAAGTCACCCCAATAGTTTTGCGCACCCAACCCGTTGTCGAAATCCATAAGCAGAAACGCACCGGGAACAACGAAATTCACGTCGATATCGGCAGGGTTCACCGTGAAAGCATCGACCCGGTTTTGCCCGTGCAACTTTACTTGATTTCCAAACCCGCTGATTGACGAGTAGTTTGTGGCGGTTCCAGTATTTCCCGTGCCGCGTATGCCATATCCGACGATGTCAGCAACCTGCCCCAACTCGTCAGTATTGCGGTAGATGTCGTAGCGCTGTGCCGAAAGTGGGGCGGGGCTGGGAAGGGTGATGATTGCCAAATCCCCGAGCAGAGTTGAAATGTCCCACAGTGGATTGACCACAAAACCACTGGCTACGATGCCGGTGGAACCTTGATTGTCGAAGTAGGCGGTGACCACCGAACCCAGTTGCACCTGCCCATAGGTAGCCCCACCCCGTAAATCAGAAAGACAATGGGCGGCCGTCAAGATCTGGGTTCCGGAAGACAACAAAGCACCGCTGCAGGAATAGGAACCAATGCCCGGCTGCCCGATCTGCAACTGCACCACTCCTTCATAGATGCCGTTTATGGTGGTGCCGTAAATGGGGTCTGTATAATTTGATTTTGTAGTAACAATGGCGCTGGCGTTGGCGGCAAGTAGACCAGCGATAAAAAGGGTATTAAGTAATCTATGCAAGGAAACTCCGAATACGGAAAAACTTCCGTAGTACCTTGATAAAGCATAAATCGAGGGTTGGTCAATGGGCCGAGAGGAGCTTATTGGGGTGCTAAGGCTATTATTATCAAGGACTAAGAGAAGCGACTATACCGAGGCAGGCGATGAAAAGGAAAAAGCCTCACCGGATGGGCGAGGCTCTTAAGGGAACAGGGGCGAAAAACTGAATTAAGCTGCGGTTGCGAGCTTTTTGACACGAGCTGTCATACGGCTCTTGTAACGCGCTGCAGTGTTCTTCTTAATGATGCCGTGCTTTGCGGAACGGTCGATCATGGAGAAAGTCTTGGGCAGAGCAGCCTCGGCAGCCTTAGCATCTTTGCTTTCGAGCAAGCGGCGCAGTGAACGAATGGAGTGGCGCAGACGAGTCTTGCGCATGCGATTGATCTCGGTTTTGCGTTCGGTCATCCGGACGCGCTTCAACGAGGATACTGTATTTGCCATCTAGTGAAACACCAACTCTTAAAATTTTGGGCGCTCCAGAGCGTCGCCCTTGAAGATGCACCAAATATAAGCATACCCTAGAGCGGGTGCGAGTGCAACGGCAATGCACTCGTGTAAATGGGCAGACGGGTGGTGCGGCGGCGGTATTCAATATTCTAATTTCAAAGACCTACGCGGCACGGTTGAGGGGTGACTCGATTTTGCGGGCCGAGCTTACCCGATTTTTCAGGATGAATCGAAGGCGAACGTTGCTGTGAATGCCTTGAGTTCGGACTGTTGGGGCATGGTCATAAAGGTTGGCTGCTGGACGGGTTGGCCGATGATTTTAACCAGCAAATTGAGTAGTGCGCCGATTATTTTTCCGAGGTAGAAGTCTACGGCCTCGTTGATTTCGAGGTTGAACTGCTTGGGGCTGATCTGCTGTGGTTCTTCTGTGGCGATGATTACCGGTCTTTGAATGGTGCTGTGGAGTTTGAGGCGCTTTGCGGTGCAGTGTTTGAGTTGGAGGCGCTTGCCTTGATGGATTTCGTTGATGGCGCGGATGGTTTTTTCTGGAATTTGATCGTTAACGGAGAAGGTTAGAACATTGTTTTCGAGGGCCATGCGGGGGAGTTGGCGGCAATTTGCAGGCGTTTCGATGATGGGTTCGTGGACGGGGTCGATTAAGTTGCGGAGCGTTAGGACTGCGGCTTCGCGAGCCTTGCCGGTAATGACCAGAACTGGAGGGGTTTTCTGATCGGGCAGCAATGCTTCGGCTAACCAAAGGGCCAGTTTATCGGCGTTTTCGGTGGAGATTTTGAACATCTTTTCGAAGCAGGTGGCGAGAGTGTTGGCGGTTGGTTCGGGGGTGGCAAGAATTTCATAGTCTTCGAAGCGCTCAAATTGGGCGGCGAAGTGGTGCGAATGACGCCAGTGCTGGCCGGTGATGTTGATGACTTGGTCGTCGTCGGTGCCGAGGTCTAGCTGGTAGGATTTGGTGCCGGTTTTGGCGATGCGGGTGTGGACGGATTCCTTTGTTTTCGCGGCGCGGGCCTGGGTGTCGAGCATGCCGGCGATGCGGCCGATTTCGCTGGGGCTGGTGTAGTGGCCGAGACGCTTTTGGGCGAGGATTAGGAGCCAGGTGAAGAAGTCTTGGGAGAAGACGGGGATGGCGGTGGGGCAGGCGACGTAGGTTTGGTTGTCCTGGGAGAGGAAGCAGGGGAGGGATTGGGCGAGGTGGAGGAGGCGGGCACGCATGGGTTTGGTGGTTGGTTTGGGCATGCTTTTTCTCCTTATCTTATTTTAGGGGGGTGGTTCCTAATTTCTGGCTTTGGGGTTGGGGTGGGGGTTGGTTGTATGGTGTTGAATTTGGGGAAGTTGGGTGAGGTTTGTGGGTTTTTGGAAGTACTTGTGATCGCTTTGATTGGGGGGCGGGTTTTGGGGGGATTTTGGTGGCTCTGTTGGTCGTGCAAGGGGAGGCAGAGGGGACTCGTGGGACATTGTCACCGGTAATCCGTTGGCGGCGTGTTAGGGAATCGTGCGTTCGGTCTGGCTGGGCTTATTCTTTAGCGCGGCGAAATCGGGCGAAAAGGTGGTGGTCCCCGAAAATGTCAGTTTCAACGTAGAGTCTGGCGGCACGATCACGGAGGTCAGGATGCGAATGCAATCTGCCCAACAATTATTATCGACGACGAGCCGGTGAGTGATTGGCGATCTTGAAAACACGAATTCCCTATGTCTTTTTGAGGACAGTGCGAAAGCAGCTTTTCTGACTTGCACGAACAGGCGTTAGTTTCTTCGCAACAAAAGATGGCTCAAGCAGGTAGTGTACAATCGTACGCAGTGACCGAGTTTGAATGGGATCCCCGGAAGGCCGCGACAAACGTTATCAAGCACGGGATTCAATTCGCTGATGCCGTCCTTGTACTGGAAGACGAACGCGCCATCAGCTTTCAGGACGATTTTCACGGAGAAGAAGAACGGTGGGTCACGATTGGAATGGACCCCTTGGCGCGGGTTCTGACCGTTGTGTATACGTGGCGCGGTTACACCGTCCGAATTATCTCTGCGCGTCCGGCAACCCCAAACGAACACAGGCAATATCTGGAGAACTCATGAAACAGGAATATGATTTCAGCAACGGCAAGCGCGGAACAGTGGTGCCCCTGCCGCAAGGCAAAACCCGAGTGACTATTAGGCTGGACGACGACCTTCTGAACTGGTTTCGGGATGAAGTGGACAGAGCAGGTGGAGGCAACTATCAAACGCTGATCAATATGGCGCTAAGAGATTTCGTGGCCCGAAGCCGAGAGCCTTTGGAGAGCACTCTGAGGCGCGTGATTCGGGAAGAACTGAAGCACGCTGGATAGTCAAGCTCCGAGAAATCACGTGTAAGGGAGCGGGGGGCAAAAGATTAGCCTGGTGTCCGGCGAGGTATCACCGCAAGCCATCGGAGGCCCGTCGCACTGTTACATCCCCATGGCCGGTACGTACCAGTCCACAGGAAACTGCGCGACTCCAAGCAGTGGCGCGGTCCGATCTCCCGACAAGCGTGAAGGTAGCTCTGCCATCTTTGTGCCGCCACCGTTCGTGGCTTCCAGTTTGACGTACACGCTCGAACCCGAGCTTCGCGGCAACTCGTTGCAGTTCGGTTGCGCGGGCGCTAGGCATGCACGATTTCGGTAGTGTCGCGCGGCAGCGTCTGACCGTCGGCGCGGTACTCTTCCTCGATCAGCCGGAAGACGTTGGCGAGTACACTGACCGCCTCTTCGGCAGTTGGCATCAGAGCGTGACAGCCCGCAATTGCAGGAATCTCGGCGACCCAACCGTCGGGTTGGTTCCGGTAGATGACGAGTTTGTAATCGTCGAACCCCATACCTTCGTTGTAGTTCAGACGGCGCTCGCCACCAACTGCCAGCATAACGGCGATGTCGGCATTCGAAGGGAATGTCCACTTCGGTTAGCTGCCATTGCGTGGGGCCAGCTCAGTTCTGCTGATAGCGGTTGTTCTTGTCCGGGGTCAGAAATAGTTCAAATCCCGATGTTCTGCTGTGGCCAACCAAGGCTCGGACCAAGCCGCGTGGCGCATCGTTGTCCAGTAAGATCAGCAAGGCTAATAGCTGGGCGCTTTGTCCAAGCTACTAGCGGCGAAGTGGAGAACTGCCCGGGTTGCTCGAGCGAGACCGGGTATTGCTCAATGATCTTCAATCGTCATCTCGTCCTAAAGAGTTTCGCAGACCACCTTCACGGGGGTACGTGAGTTTCGGAATGTCCACGCGCCACGGACTCTGCCAGGGACACTTTCTACGGCGGGACACCCTGCGACTAATCCAGGCTTGCGATAAGCCACCTCCGTTGTTGCTAGTACACTGATGACTTCCCGATAGCACCCGATCAAGGGCAATGTAGGCAGGAGACGTGCCCAAACGCTGCCTCCTCGGGATCCAATCGCCGCCCGGCTCTGTTGCTTAATAATGTTGACGACCCTATGCCAAACAATTCGCAAAGTGACACGTCGGGGGTGACGCGTCACCTTCAATACCTGCTCCCCGGTTCGTCTAGCGTCTTACCGTTCGGGCATGCCGCACCGGGGAATTTATCGCCGATCAGAAGCTGAGCGGAAGAAGTGGACTTATCGCCATTTCGGATCTAGCGCTGGTTTTGATTGTAACGATCGGAGTTATAGCGATCATTGCGATTACCACCGTAACCATAATTGGAATAGCCGCCGCGAGTGGAGCGAAACTGGCGCAGTTCGTCGATGTCGCGAGCAAGCATATCGCGGTCACGAGGGTGCACTCGATCGGCGTGGGCCATGTGCCGCAAACTGTCAATGGCCTTATCGAGCTTGCCGGTGTCGAATTTGCCTTGCGCCCACCGTGCTTGGAATTCCTGGAGCTTGTTGGCGGCTTCGTCGAAGTGTTTGGCCTCATGATGGTCGAGGCGCGCGTTAGAAGCCGCCCTGTTGATGTCGGCCAATACCCTTTCTATCAAAGATCCGCGATTGCTTCCATTGCGATCGTTCCCATAACCCCTCTGCTGTGAGTAGCGGTCATTTCTATAGTACGGATCGTCACGTTGCGAGGAGTAGTTACCTTGTGCATTGGCCGCCAGGCTTAGCGCCAGGATGCCAGAGCTGAATAGGATCACCCGTGAGAAATGTTTCATGATTTACCTCCAATCGGTAGACAGAGTGAACTTGGCCGGTTACAACATGCGTTCCGGTAGAAATTGGTAATCAAAACGGGCAGGCCTCACACCTGGCGACCGGCCCATTTTGAGGACACAACGTTTCACCGTTTATCGGCGGCCGTAAAAGCCGTCGCGGGCCGACCCATGTGCCGGACCATCGCCTGACTCGAAATCTCCGTTACGCTCGTACCTCTGCTCGTGCCGGAGTTCGTGATGTTCCTGCATTTGATGCTCGGACAATTCGGAACTGTCTCCGTATATGTAGCGCTCGGCTTGTTGGTGGTTGCGAAGGCGATTCCTTTCGGCCCGCTCATGCCTTCTTTGGGGACTTTCACCCCAATACCCAGCCCCACCACCGTAACCATAACCGCCGTACCTGCCGTAGTTGGAGCGTCCGTTGGAACGATACAGCACCTGAGGACCAACCTGGGCATAGTATCTGGACGACTGCCCATAATAGCCAGGCGAGTAAGTGCCAATACTGATGGAGAAACGAGATTCAGCAAACGCTGAAGCTGCCGCGAATAACATGACAGCGAAAAGTTTGGTTTTCATATTGCCTTTCACTCCTGACTGACTTAGGAGCAATTTGTTGGCCAAAGTGTAAGTATAAGATACTTCAAGGGGTGGGCATAATTTTTGTGTTTGAAGGACGGCCACAAGACACCGCTCTG